>JBCCOX010000014.1:0-19928 GCA_039025155.1 Deinococcota bacterium
ATAGTCTCTTCGGCTTGTGCGGCGTCACCTGCGTGAATGGCTTCAAAAATGCGGCGATGTTCTGCCACAGCAAGCGCCCGCCGGTCACCTTGCAGTTGATGCAGGCCGTTTGGACGGTGGGCGTCGTAGAGTAACGAGACGAGCTTGGGCAGTCTCGAGTTACGAGCACCTCGCAGGATTTGACGGTGAAAGGCCTTGCTAGCTTTGGCGAGTACCTCTAAATCGCCTGATTGCATCGCAGCCTCGGTTTGCAGGATGGTTTGCTCGAGCGCGTTGACCTCCACCCGGCTCATGTGATCGGTAGCTAGGCGAGTAGCTAGTCCCTCGAGGTACTCGCGAATGCTAAAAATCTCCATAAGGTCCTCGAGTGTTACCTCGGGTACGATCAAGCCACGCCGGGGTACGTTTTCGATAAGTTGCTCTGCTTCCAAGCGCCGGAGCGCTTCACGCACGGGCGTACGGCTCATCTCCAGAGCCTCGGCAATGGGTACTTCCATGAGCCGTTCACCAGCTCGCATACGCCCGTCACGAATGGCCTCGCGCAGTGTCCAGTAGGCAATTTCTACCACTGACCCGCGCGAGCTGTGATTGGCTTTGAGCGCTTTGAGCGTTTCAACTAGATTTGTTTCAACTACATTCACCCTGTACCTCGACCTTAGTAGCTCACTGTTCAATGTTCACCATTTAATGTTTCGTGTTGATGTCTCGTGTGACTCGAGCCGCTTTTACACCTTACCCACCATCCCATACATCCAGATGGTGATGCAAGCTTAGCAACCAATTCGCTAAAGAATTAACCGGAAAAAGTATGACCTCAACATTTCATGCAACCCAGCCAGCGCGAATCTATCCCATGAGTGACGACCATATGGGTAATGGCGATATATTGATTACAGCTAGGCTCAATATGATGGTGAGTTTAGCACGCTCCTCAGCTCGAGTTTTTTATGTATACATTGACAACCATAGGGTTTTATAGGATATAGTGACAAGAGTTTAACCGTCCGTTTGAGTTTTAATCAGGTTCAGTGGGGGCTAGGTTATTAGTCATAGGTTAGATGTTGTGTTGCTAGCAATTGTGAAATTGGCATTCACACCTAAGGTTGATGGCACACATCACCTACACCTTCTCGAGACCCTCCCGAAAGGATGAGATATGGCACGTTCCAGTAAGGCGTTTCCACGCGTCAAACTTAGTGGTAGTCATCTGGACATTGGCAGGCAGTACGGTGAGCACTTCAAAGACCGCATCGCCGAGCATTTGGAGCTCGCCCTTAACAACCTGCAAAAACGCGGTGTTAAGGCAGATGACGCTCTCGACAGGGCGCTCCGCTACCGCCCGTTTGTACAACAGCACGCAGCTTTTTTAGATGAGGAAATTGTCGGCCTCGCTGAAGGTGCCGCATTAAGTCTGGCCCAAGCGTACGTGCTTCAACTGCGCGCCGAAGTCCTCAAAACACCTCAAGAACTTAAAGATGAACCCGGCGATGAGTGCACGACCTATGCCATCGAACCCGCCGCCAGCAAGCACGGTGAGAGCTTTTTAGGGCAAAACGCAGATTTGCCGCCCTTTTACGCCGACATTGGCGTGGTCATTGACATTGACGCGCCCGACCACCCCAACGTCATCATGGTCACGCCAGCTGGACAAATTTCTTATATCGGCATGAACGAGCACGGTTTTGCGGTTGGTGCTAACTACCTCACCTGCGACGGCTGGACCTTGGGGGTGCCGCGCTACTTGCTCAGCCGGATGGTGCTTACGTGTAATACCGTAACCGAAGCGGCAACGTTACTTAATAGCTTGCCTCGAGCCTCCTCCCGCAACATCATCATGATCGATCCACAAGGTCAAGCGCTGGACGTTGAAACCATTCCCAGCACAACCGGGCAGGTGCACCCAAAAGATGGCATCTTAGCTCACTCCAACCACTTTTTAGCGCCGGATCTCACACGCTTTGAACGCGCTAAAGCCGAAGAGTTTGATAACTCGCAGATACGTGTTGCGACTATGCGCAAGTTGCTAACGGCCGACCGGGGCAACCTCACCCTGGACAAACTCATGGCGATTATGCGCAACCGGGATACCGTGCCAGACGCCCTTTGCCGCCACCCCGGTGAGCGCCCAGGACAAACCAGCACCATTGCCGCCATGATCGCTCAACCCAGCCAGCGCACGCTGTGGGTGGCGATTGGCCCGCCCGATAAGCACCTGTTCCACGGTTACACATTTGGCAAAGATACCGTTCAGGTTGAAAAGGAGGAAGTTTCGTATGCTTAAGGTTGTTAAGGTAATGCTCGTTCTGGCTGCAGTGATGGGAATTGCCCTTGCCCAAGACGGTGAGATTGTCGTCGCCCAACGGGTGGACGTGCCCACCTTCGACGTTCACCAACACTCGACAACGGCTGTTGAGGCGGTACTCACCAATCTTTTTGACTATCTTATTTTTCGTGATGTTGAAGGGGTTTTGCAACCCGCCCTGGCTACCTCATGGGAATCCATCGACACAACAAGCTGGCGTATCGTCTTGCGCGAAGGCGTTACCTGGCACGATGGTGAAGCCTTTGACGCCGAGGATGTTAAGTACACGCTCGAGCGCGTCGCCAACGATGTTGAGCTTGCCTTACAAGGCGAGTTTGAAACCATTGCCAGCGTTGACATCGTGAGCGACGTTGAGGTCATCATCCGCACTGCTGAACCCGACCCGCTCATGCTCAGCCGTTTGAGCCGTTTGGGGGCCAGCATGTTGCCCGAGCACTACATTCGTGAGGTTGGCATCGAAGAATTTTCAGTTAATCCCATCGGCACGGGCCCTTACCAATTTGTGGAATGGATTCGCGATGACCGCGTGGTGCTCGAGGCCTACGCCGACCACTGGCGCGGCGCACCTGCTTACGAACGGGTGGTGTTTAGAGCCATCCCCGAAGATTCAACCCGGGTAAGCGAACTTATCTCTGGCGGGGTGGACATCGCTATGGGCGTACCTGCCATCGACGTTCCCCGCATTGAGTCTGCTGGCGGCATTGAGATTTTGCCCACGCCAACCCCACGCGTGTACCTGTTTTTGGTCAACACCGGTGAAGACTCGGTCATGAGCGACCCCCTAATCCGTGAAGCCGTTGACTACGCCATTGACGAGCAGATTATTATCGACACGTTGTTCGGTGGCTTTGGCACGCCAACCCTGGGCCGGGTGACCCCGGGGATCAACGCTGCACCACTCGAACTCTACGGACAATCCAACGCCGACCCTGAGCGGGCCCGCGAACTACTGGCCGAAGCGGGCTACGGTTCCGGCGAACTCACCATCAAATTACAAGGGCCTACCGGGCGCTACCCGCAAGATGCCGAAATGGTTGAGGTGATTGCGGTCTTGCTCGAGGACGTTGGCATTAACACCGAAGTGGAGATTCTCGAGTGGAGTGCCTACCTCGATCAAATCTGGAGCCCCCGCGAAATTGTGGATATGGGGTTTATTGCGGTAGCTAACTCCATGTTCGACGGTTGGCACGCCCAACGGCAAATCGTTTGTGAAGGCTCCTGGTCAGCCAGCACCAACTGGTGTCACGAGCGCTTTACCGAGCTGGTGAACGGTGCGGCGGTTGAGCTCGACCTGGACATGCGCGCAGAGATGCTGAGCGAAGCCTACTACATTGTGGCTGAAGAGCGCCCCATGATCTTCATGCACCAACTACAAAACCTCGCAGGCATTGCCAGTGACGTAAGTTGGACACCCCGCCCGGACGAACTTTTGTGGATGTTTGACGCCCAACCGCAGTAACTAGCTTTGTAAGACGTGAGGCTCGTGGGATGCTCGAGCGAGCCTCGTTCTTATTTATGATGATGGTGTGAATTACACATTATTGATTACCACAGCACTCATCTTGGCAAATCCGTTTAATTTAGTGATGGTCTCTGGCGTCACGGGTGAAGTCGAACAGGTAAGTATTGAGGATGTGATGCTTGCTCAGGCGGCAACAAGTACTGAGTTCCCTGAGTACAAAGACCAAGGTCTGATTGGGGCTGAGGGTGGTGTCGTTTACATTGAAAATGATCAGGGTGAAGAGATTGCCTTTGTAACACTGCAACCAGGTTTCTTAAAAGAGCAAGTGCTTGTCACTTTGGAAGAAGTGCCTTATGAAGCACCTCCTGGCCGTTACGACTATCTCAAGTTCTATGAGGATGACGTTGTGACGCAAATAGGTCCACAAGTTGCTGTTTCCTTTCCTTACTCAGCTATTAATTTGGAATCAGCAGCCGAACTTGTAGTTTTTGTAGAGCCTCATGACGGTACATACGATGAAGATGCTCAGAACATTTATGAAACTCAATTTACGATGGGAAATGGCCAAGTACGCTTTTCGGAAATGGCACTTGATGTATACGTAGCGCCGGACAACGCTAGAAAAATTGTTGTATCAAGTCTAGCAGGGGCTTACAGCTTTCCACCATTCTCTAATGATCCACCTGAAACATATCAGTTAGTTGTGCAGCCGCTCTCATTTAAAAGTCCACAAAACTAGCTAAATTTATTGCTTTAAAACAGTATTAATACACGATGGTATGGCTATGACCCTTTATGCAATTTGTTTGCCACATCCGATCGTCACGACCTCATTTAATTTCACTGCTCACTATTTGATTTAATGACTGCTTACCTACTCCGCCGCATCTTCCAGATAATCCCCATCATCGTGGGCATAACGCTCATTGTCTTTGTGCTGCTGCGCGCAACAGGCGACCCCGTGCGTCTGTTACTACCCATTGATGCCAGCGAAGAACAAATCATCCGCTTGCGCGAAAGTTTGGGCCTAGACCGACCTCTTTACGAACAATACGGGCTCTATTTGCGCGATTTGCTGCGCGGGGATTTTGGCATGTCGTTACGCTACCGCAATCAAGATGCGTTTGAGATTGTGGTGGAACGCTTACCCGCTACCTTACAACTTACGGGTGCAGCGCTGGTTGTGGCGGTGCTATTGTCACTCCCCACAGGTATCATCGCAGCGGTCTACCGCAACCGCTGGCCCGACCAAGTTGCCACAGCATTTTCTGTTTTGGGTCAAGCCATGCCCAATTTTTGGGTGGGAATTATGCTTATTTTGCTGTTTGCAGAGCGCTTGCGCTGGCTGCCTGCATCGGGTAGAGGCAGCGTAACGTCGGTGATTTTGCCTGCGTTAGCGTTGGGAACCTCCCTGGCAGCGTTGCTTATGAGGCTGATGCGCTCGAGCCTACTTGAAGTCCTAAACCAAGACTACGTTCGCACTGCTAAGGCTAAAGGCTTACAGGCTCTACGGGTGCTCAACAAACACGCGCTGCGCAACGCCATGCTTTCATATATCACTGTGTTAGGGCTGAACTTTGCAGGGCTTATGGCAGGTGCGGTGGTGACTGAGCAAGTGTTTGCCTGGCCGGGAATTGGATTACTCACGGTACAAGCCATTGCCTCGAGGGACATGGCGGTGGTGCAAACCGTCGTCATCGTGGCATCGCTTATCGTTATGCTGGTCAACGTTTTAGTGGATGTTTGCTACGCGCTCATCGACCCGAGAATTACCTACGGTTGATGATGGTGCGTCGTAAATATCGTCAAGGTACATACCTGAATGATGTCTGTAAAAACAGCTTCGGATGTCAACTTGATGATGTCAACACTGTTGATGCTTGCTCGAGTAACTTTGTCAACGACCTCAAAAATGACGGTAGCAATTATCAACAACATCATCTTTATCTCTGTCAACAGGAATTAAATAATGTCTAAGCGCTGGCGCAGTGCATTCTTGCGGAGTCCTCTAGCAATGATTGGGGCACTTCTGCTCATCGCTTTTGTTGTACTCGCAATTTTTGCACCAATTATTGCACCCTACGCACCGGATGACGCTAACTTGCTCAAACGCCTTCGCCCACCTGCGTGGCTACCGACTGGCGAAGCTGCCCACCTACTTGGCACAGACATTTTAGGGCGCGATATGCTCAGCCGGCTGATTTACGGTAGCCGCGTGGCGCTAGTGGTTGGTTTTGGCGGCGTGTTGTTATCGGCTACTATTGGGGTTTTTTTGGGACTACTCGCAGGCTACTTTGGGGGGCGGTTAGACGCCATCATCATGCGGGTAGTGGACACGCTTATTGCCATTCCCAACGTGATTTTGTACTTAGCAGTACTTGGCGTGTTTTCACCGGGCTTAGGCGTGCTGATTATTGTGATTGGTAGCATCAACTGGACTACCTTTGCACGGGTGATTCGGGGGGAGGTGTTGGCGGTGCGTGGGCGCGAGTTTGTGGAGGCGGCGCGGGCATCTGGCCGGAAACCTTTGGTGATTGCGCTCAAACACGTGCTGCCCAACGTGATTGCCCCCATTATTGTGATGGCGACGTTAAACGTGGCAACCGTGATTGTGCTCGAGTCCTCGCTTAGTTTTTTAGGCTTAGGTGTGCAACCACCCACCGTCACGTGGGGACAAATGCTAGCTGACGGCCGCGACTATGTCGCTACAGCTTGGTGGGTGGCAACCTTTCCAGGTGCGTTTATTACGCTTTTGGGGCTTTCTCTTATTTTTCTGGGTGATTGGTTACGCGACGTACTCGACCCGCGCACAATTTAAGCAGATGCCCTATTTTTCAGACAACAGACGTTCATATTTATAGCAATTCCAGGGTTAGTTCCCCACACAGAGTGGATCTGTTTCTACTCCCATAGATCGCACACGCGACTGCCCGGGGCAGTCACTCGTGGAAACGCTATTACTACGAGCATCACGTTAAACAACCACCCAAGTACCCATCTACGAACTTGGCATCTTTAGACGCCCAACCCTAGGCTCAGCTCGTGTCATCATAGCCTCATCCCAATCCGTGAGGGGCTTAGCAATGCACTCAGATGACCTAGCCACTTCAAAACACCACAATAGTGAATACTTAGCCCGTATCAACCGGGTGATTGACTACATCGAAGCTCATCTGGCAGATGAGCTTGTGCTGGATACACTAGCGGGTGTCGCCAATTTTTCGCCATATCACTTCCACCGCTTGTTCCGAGCGCTTATGGGTGAAACGCTAGCACAGTACGTGAAGCGGGTTCGGCTCGAGAAAGCAGCTCATCAGCTTATTCACAACCCTCACAAAAACATCACCGATATTGCCTTTAATTGCGGGTTTACCAGCTCAGCCAGTTTTGCGAGGGCGTTTAGAGATGCTTTTGAAGTTAGCGCGAGCGCGTGGCGGGCTGGTGAGCACGCAGCTTATACAACTACTAAACACGAAAATAGCAAGAATCATCAAATGGCCAGCAAGCTCGGCCAAACGAACCGTCCACCTGCCTTTTATTCTGAGGATGAAAGGAGGCAAGCGGTGCAGAATTTGCGAACCCCAACGGTAGATGTTCGTAACATCGCTGAACAACATCTTATCTATGTACGTTACATTGGCGATTATCGTGGTCAAGGCGCGCTGTTTGGCAAACTTTTTAGCACTTTATCGCGTTGGGCTGGACCGCGCGGACTCATTAACGATGGCACGCAGTTTTTGTCGGTGTATCACGGCGACCCTAACATTACAGATGATGACAAGTTACGGCTCGAGGTCTGCATGACCGTCCCCAAAGACACCTCCGTCTCTGGTGAAATTGGCAGCATGACCTTGGCTGGTGGGCGCTATGCCGTTGGGCACTTTACGCTTGACGAAGCCCAGTACGCCCAAGCTTGGGACTATATTTACGGCTTGTGGTTACCTGAAAGCGGCTACCAACCCGACGACCGCCTCAGTTTTGAGTGTTATCTCAACAATCCTGATGACCACCCGGAGCACAAACATCTGGTTGATATTTACGTTCCTGTACAACCGCTATAACACTAACTAGCGTTGTATCCAGAGCGTCAATATTGTAAGCAAGTACTAAATGTTAGTAGATTAACAACTATGAGGAATAAGCATGTCAAATACATCAACCAAACTAGATTTCAAACGTACACTCAAGCATTTATACACACCTTCTAAAAAAGCATTTAGCGTTGTCGAAGTACCAACCATGAATTTTTTGATGATTGATGGCAAGGGTGACTTAAGTAGCAACAGTTTTTATCAAGATGCTTCAGAAGCACTTTACGCCACAAGCTACAAACTCAAGTTTATGAGTAAAACCACGTTGGATAAAGACTATGTTGTGCCACCGCTCGAGGGGCTTTGGTGGGCCGATGACATACGTAGTTTCACAACGAAGCGAGATAAAAGCAAATGGCACTGGACCATGATGATAATGGTTCCCGAGTGGCTTACAGCACCTCTAGTTGACCAAGCTAAAGTGCAAGCTGCTGCTAAAAAAGCCTTACCTGCCCTGCCTAAGGTTCGCTTTGAAGCCTATGATGAAGGGCTATGCGCCCAGATTATGCATGTGGGCTCTTATGAAGATGAAGGTCCAATTCTCGCTGAGCTTCACAATACTTGGCTCCCTGAACATGGCTACAGTGAAGCTGGCACACACCACGAAATTTATCTGAGCGACCCGCGCAGAGTTGCTCCTGAAAAACTCAAAACCGTCTTGCGCCAACCTATTCAAACGCTAGCAAATCCCGCCTAAATTTTAGCTCATTGGTTTCGTATCAGTTAGCAAATTATCAAGAGAGGACGTATCTCTATGAACAGCCTCATGCAACAAATGGGTGATGTGCTCATCCAAACCCAAACCCTCCGCCAGCAACTCAACGGTGTAATCGACAGTAGCGACCTCAGCTATAGCCCCGGTGGGGATTCACCAACGTTAGGCAATCTGTACCGACAACTAGGTGAGACAACCCAGCAGTATATCGAGGGCTTCAAAACCTTTAAGCACAGCTATGAGCCTGTTAGTACAGATGCCGCACTAGAAACCGACCTTAACGCACTCGACACTTGGCTAACCGAGTTAGAACAAAGCCTCAACAGCATCTTGAGTGATTTTTCTGAAGAAATCTTACAAACCCAACTCATTGACCGAGGCTATGGATTACAGTTTCCTATTGTTGTGAATGTTCAAGTCTACCGTGAAGCGCTACTGATTTTTTGTGCCAAAGTAAGCATCTATCTGCGAGCTTTAGGCAAAGAGTTACCTGAGCAATGGAAACTTTGGATCAGTTAACCGTTTGTTAGCGCGCCGTTACACAACTTTTAGCTTTGATCATCACATCCATCTGTAAGAGAAATAGAGGATGTCGTCGCCATCTTCAAGGTGTGTTTGTGGAGTATGACGTATGAGCTATATGCAACCAAATGATGAACTTATCAATTGGCTTTTAGCGGGCGATCCAGCCATTCGCTGGCAGGTTATGCGCGATTTGCAAAACTGTCCTTCGGAGCAAATTGAAGCAGAACGTGCGCGCGTGCAACACGAGGGCTGGGGCGCGCAGTTACTAACCCATCAAGACGCTGATGGCTTGTGGGGTGGTGGGCTGTACTCACCAAAATGGACAGCCACCACCCACTGCCTTTTGCTACTCAAATATTTTGGGGCAACCCCAACACCACCTGTTCAGCGTGCCTGCCAGCGTCTTTTGGATGAGGGTTTGTATGAAGATGGCGGCATCAACTACTTTCCGTCGCTTGACCACGGTGAAACGTGTGTGACGGGCATGGTATTGGCGTTACTTGCTTATTTTGAGATGGATGATGCACGCATCCTGCAGTTAGTAGATCACTTGCTTACGCAGCAAATGGCAGACGGCGGCTGGAATTGTTGGTCGTTTAAGGGGGCTACGCATAGCTCGCTTCATACAACCATCAGCGTGCTCGAGGGCTTACACAGCTTTACCACAAACTCAACCTACAAACACGCAGAGATTCAGCAGGCACAGACACGCGCACACGAGTTTTTACTGGTTCACAAACTCTTCCGCTCAGATCATACAGGTGAGATCATTGACGCCCGCATGACGCGCTTGTCGTTTCCACCGCGCTGGCGCTATGACGTGCTGCGGGCACTGGATTATTTGCAGATGGTGCAGTTTCCATTTGATGAGCGTTTAACTGATGGGCTCGAGCTACTTCTCCGCAAACGTCGCAAAGACGGCAAGTGGCCTTTGCAACAACGCCATACTGGGCAGACCTTTTTTGAGCTCGAGCAAGTTGGCAAACCCAGCCGCTGGAACACCCTGCGGGCCCTGCGCGTACTCAAGTTTTATCAAGCTGATTTCGATAACCTTAGCGAGAAACTCAGCTAGAAAGGTTAACGCCATGCCTAGACCTACAAACAAAGCTGATTTAGTTCAACAAATCGAAACCAACTACGCCAAATTACAAAGCCTTGTTAGTGAACTTAGTGAAGAAGAAATGGTAGGTCCTAATGTCACCACTAAGTGGACCACCAAAGACGTGCTGGCCCACCTCACCGAATGGACGCACATGGTACTTAGCTGGCACGACACAGGCTTACGCGGTGAAACACCCGCCATGCCAGCCGAAGGATTTAATTGGCGGCAAATTCCGGCGCTTAATCAGCAGATTTTTGAAGCTCACAAAGACGACGCCCTAGAGGATGTTCAAGCTACCTTTGCTCAGTCGTATGAGGCGATTCTCGAGCTTGTTACGTCACTATCTGAAGACGCGCTATTTACTCGCAGCCATTTTGACTGGACGGGCAACAACAACATCGCTACCTATCTGATCTCAGCGTCGTGCAGTCATTACGATTGGGCGCACAAACGCATTAAGCGTACCTTGCGTCCGGGGCGGCGTAAAAAGAAAGCAGCCTAACCTCAATAGCTTCAGCAGACAAACTTCTGCTGCGTCAGGTATTCAAGCGACGCACACAGCAAAATGCGGTAAAAAAGACTATGGCCATCAAAAAGAGTGAACTCTATAGTTCCTTGTGGGCAAGTTGTGACGAACTACGCGGTGGCATGGACGCCAGCCAGTACAAAGATTACGTGCTGGTCATGCTGTTTATTAAGTACATCAGCGATAAATACGCAGGCGTGCCGTACGCGCCTATTGAAATTCCTGCGGGCTCGAGCTTTGCTGATATGGTGGCCCTCAAAGGCAAACCTGACATTGGCGATCAGATCAACAAGCACATCATCGCACCGCTCAAGACCGCCAATGAGCTTGCTGACATGCCTGACTTTAACGATGAAACCAAGTTGGGTAGCGGTAAGGAGATGGTGCAGCGGCTAACCAATCTGATTGCCATTTTTGAAAACCCTGCACTCAACTTTAGCCGAAACCGCGCTGAGGGTGATGACATTCTGGGGGACGCTTATGAGTACCTGATGCGCCACTTTGCCACCGAAAGCGGCAAAAGCAAAGGGCAGTTTTACACCCCTGCTGAGGTAAGCCGGGTGATTGCCCAGATTTTGGGCATTGGGCAAATAGAAACCAGCACCGACACCACTGTTTATGATCCCACCTGCGGTTCAGGGTCGCTGCTCTTAAAAGTGGCTGACGAGGCTGGTACGCCTATAACGCTTTACGGGCAAGAAAAAGATGCCACCACCTCGAGCCTTGCACGCATGAACATGATTTTGCACGACAACCCTACCGCGCTCATTAAACAAGGCAACACCCTGACCACACCACACTTTAGAGACGGCACGTTGCTGAAGACCTTTGATTTTGTCGTGGCCAATCCGCCTTTTAGCGATAAGCGCTGGGGCAACGGGCTTGACCCTGAGAACGATCCTTTTGAACGCTTTCACTTTGGCGTGCCGCCAGCTAAACAAGGTGATTATGCGTATTTGCTGCACATTATTCGCTCACTCAAACCTACGGGTAAAGCCGTGTGCGTCTTGCCGCATGGGGTGCTGTTTCGGGGTAACGCTGAGGCAGAAATTCGCACAAATTTAGTTCGTAAAGGCTACCTCGAGGGCATTATTGGCTTGCCTGCCAATTTGTTTTATGGCACGGGCATTCCTGCTTGTTTGATTGTCATTGACAAAGCGGGCGCACGCGAGCGCGAAGGTATTTTTATGATTGACGCCTCGAGCGGCTTTATGAAAGACGGCAACAAAAACCGCCTTCGCTCCATGGACATTCACCGTATTGTGGATGTCTTTCAAAAACGCCAAGACGTACCGGGCTATGCGCGGTTAGTATCCTTTGATAGCATCCAAGACAACGATTACAACCTCAACCTACCGCGTTATATTGACAGCCAAGCCGCCGAAGATATTCAGGACATAGACGCGCACCTAAAAGGCGGCATCCCCGTTGCAGATGTGGACGCGCTGACGAACTACTGGCAGGTGTGCCCCAACTTGCGCAGCAGCTTATTTACAGCTAATCGCCCCGGCTATCTTGACCTTGTACCCCCTAAAGACGCCCTTAAACCCAGCATCTACGAGCACCCTGAGTTTGTGCAGTTTACGGCGTCTACCGCGCAGCATTTTGAAGATTGGCAAAGCCGCAGCGTCAGCAACTTAAACGCGCTAGAGCAAGGCTGCAAACCCAAAGAGGTCATTGCGGCACTGGCGGAGGATCTCCTTAACCACTATGAAGATATTCCGCTTATTGACAGTTACGACGTGTACCAGCACCTGATGGACTACTGGGCGGACACTATGCAAGATGACCTGTATGCCATTGCGATAGACGGTTGGCAGGCGACGCCCGAGCGGGTGATTGAAACGACCAAAGCCGGCAAAGAAAAAGACAAGGGCTGGGTCTGTGATTTACTGCCCAAGCCGTATGTGGTGGCGCGGTTTTTTGCTGAGGCGCAAGCAGAAATTGACGCCCTCGAGTCCAGCCTGGAAACCACCCAAGCAGCCCTAACCGAGCTTGAAGAAGAACACAGCGGCGACGAAGGCGCGTTTTCCGAACTTGACAAGGTCAACAAAGCCAATGTGACTGCTCGCGTTAGAGAGCTTAAGAGCATGTTTGCTGACGCCGATGAAGACACGCAGCAAGAGTTAGCGGTGCTTGAAACTTGGCAAAAGCTATACAAGCAGCAAGGTAGTAACAAAAAAGCCCTTAAAGCCGCAGGTGACGCCCTTGATGCCAAAGCACTCGACACGTATCCCGAGCTAACCGAAGAAGACATTAAGCGTATGGTCATTTGTGACAAATGGATGGGGGCGTTAAGGGAGGCGATTAACGCCGAGACAGACCGGGTGAGCCAAGCGCTGACCACGCGGGTGAAAGACTTGGCAGAGCGGTATGAAGTGCCGTTACCTGTGCAAGCAGAGCGGGTAGACGCGTTAGAGGCGAATGTTGCCAAGCATTTGGAGGCGATGGGGTTTGTGTGGGAGTGAGGGAGGGGTATAAGCAGACTGAGGTGGGGGTGATTCCAGAGGATTGGAGATTGGAAAAGTTTGTAGATGTCACCGATCTAATTACGTGTGGATTAGCCGCTACGCCAACTTATGTCAGTAACTTGACTGGATACCCGTTTCTTTCCAGTACAAATGTCAAAAATGGGCGTGTAATTTGGTCAAACTTTAAGCACATTGCATCTGACTTACATAGAAGGTTGTATAAAAACAATCCACCTTTGAAGGGGGACATCCTATATTCTCGGGTTGGGACTATAGGAGAGGCTGCTGTTATAGAAGAGAGTATAGAATTTTCGATATACGTTTCTCTCACGCTTATAAAGCCAAAATCACTTATCAATCACTATTATCTTATGCATTTGCTAAACAGTGAGCCATATAAGCAAAGAGCATATGACCAAGTTTATTTAGGTGGCGGAGTAGGTAACTTGAATGTTGACGTAGTGAGGAGTTATCCGATTGTTTTTCCTCCGAATATCTCTGAGCAAGAAGCCATCGCTGAAGCCCTGAGTGATGCGGATGCGTTGATTGAGGGGCTCGAGCAACTCATCACCAAAAAACGCCAGCTTAAACAAGGCGCGATGCAGGAATTGCTCAATCCTGAAAGTGACTGGTCGAACTATCGTATTGGCGATTTACTGCGTGTTGCACATGGAAAAAGCCAGCATGATGTTACTGATCCAAATGGAGAATATCCGATCCTTGCGACGGGGGGACAAATTGGATGGGCAAAGCATTATCTTTACAACAAGCCCTCAGTACTTATTGGTCGTAAAGGGACAATTGATCGACCACAATATATGGATGAGCCTTTTTGGACGGTGGATACTCTATTTTATTCTGAAGTCTATCAACCTAACAATGCAAAGTATCTTTTTTATCAATTTTGCCTGATTGATTGGAAACAGTATAACGAGGCTTCTGGTGTGCCTAGCCTAAATGCAAGAACAATTGAAAGCATAGAGTTAAAAGCTCCCAGTCCTGAAAAGCAAACCAATATCGCTACCATCCTCTCAGATATGGACGCTGAAATTAGGGGGCTCGAGCAAAAACTTGCTAAAGCCCGTTTAGTCAAACAAGGTATGATGCAAGAACTTTTAACTGGAAAAACGAGGCTGGTATGAGCTTTGGTCAATCTGAACGGGCAACCCAAAAGCGCGTCATTAAGCTGTTTCAAGAAGAACTTGGCTACACCTACCTGGGTAACTGGCAAGACCGGGAAGGCAATAGCAACATCGAAGAAAAACAGCTCACCAGCTACTTAACACGGGCCGGCTATAGCCCCGCGCAAATTTCCCAAGCCATTTATAAATTACAGAGTGAAGCCAGTAACCCTAACCGCAGCTTGTACGCGAATAACCACACAACCTATCACCTGCTGCGCTACGGGGTGTATGTAAAAACAGATGAACACCCAGAAACCCAGACCGTTCACCTGGTCAATTGGCACACCCCAGCCGCCAATGACTTTTATATTGCCGAAGAAGTTACCTTGCGCGGTACTCACGAACGCCGCCCAGATATTGTGCTGTATCTTAATGGCATCGCCGTGGGCGTGCTTGAACTTAAACGCGCTAGTGTGTCTATTGGCGATGGCATCCGCCAGCTTATCTCGAACCAAAAGCCAGACTTTAATCAGCATTTTTTTAGTACCGTCCAGTTTGTCTTTGCAGGTAACGACGCCGAGGGCTTGCGCTACGGTACAACGGGCACGCTCGAAAAGTATTTTTTAACTTGGAAAGAAGACGTTGACGATAACAGCCGCTTTAAGCTCGATAAATATCTGCTAAAGATGTGCAACCAAGCACGCTTTATTGAGCTAATGTACAACTTTGTGCTGTTTGATGGCGGCGTTAAAAAAGTGCCCCGGGTGCATCAATACTTTGGCATGAAAGCTACTCAAAAGCGCATTCGCAAGTGGGAGGGCGGTATTATTTGGCACACGCAGGGCAGTGGCAAAAGCATGGTGATGGTGCTGCTGGCCAAGTGGCTACTGGAAAACAATCCCCATGCCCGTGTTGCCATCATCACCGACCGCGATGAGCTAGACAAACAAATCGAAGCCGTTTTTACAGCCGCTGGCGAAGAAATTAGCCGCAGCCGCAGCGGGCGCGAGTTACTCACCCAGCTTGCGCAGGCCACCCCGCGCTTACTGTGTTCGTTGGTACACAAGTTTGGCAAGCGCGACGCCGCCGACTTTGAGCGGTTTATTGCCGACCTAGAAGACGCACCCAGTCAAGTCGTGGGCGAGTTATACGTATTTGTTGACGAGTGCCACCGCACCCAAAGCGGCAAACTCAACCGCACCATGAAAGCTCGCTTGCCAGCAGACACCGTATTTATTGGGTTTACCGGGACGCCGCTGCTTAAACAAGACAAACAAACTAGCCTCGAAGTCTTTGGCAACTACATTCACACCTACAAGTTCTCCGAAGCTGTCGAGGACAACGTGGTGCTAGACCTGATGTATGAAGCCCGCGATATTGACCAAAGGCTAAGTTCTGAGGAAGATATTGATGACTGGTTTGCGTTAGTGACCCAAGGTCTTAACGACTGGCAAAAAGACGAACTGCGCAAAAAATGGGGCACCATGCAAAAGATGTTGAGTTCAAATTCGCGTATGGACCGAGTTGTGACGGACATCTACCGAGATTTTCGGCGTCGCCCTAGGCTCAGTGGTGATCGTGGCACCGCCATGTTGGTCGCCAGAAGCATCTACGAAGCGTGTAAGTACTTTGTATTGTTTGGACGCACCTCACTGGCAGGTAAATGTGCGCTGGTAACGTCTTACAACCCTTACGCAGGCGATATATCTAAAGAAGACACCGGCGCAGGTAGCGAAACCGATAAACAGTTTATTTACAACACCTACACCGAACTGCTGCAAGACGTAGCACCAGCCGCAGGTAAAACCAAAACTGAAACGTACGAAGACAGCGTCAAAAAACAGTTTCGAGATGAACCCGCCAACATGAAACTACTTATTGTCGTCGATAAACTCTTGACGGGCTTTGATGCACCCAGTTGCAGTTACTTGTACATCGACAAGAGTATGCAAGATCATGGCTTGTTCCAAGCCATCTGCCGCACCAACCGCTTAGATGGCGACGACAAAGACTTTGGGTATATTGTCGATTACAAAGATTTGTTTAAAAAAGTCGAAACAGCTATTGCTGTCTACGCTTCGGAACTTGACCATAGCGCGCCTGGTATAGACCCAGACGTGCTCATGAAGGAGCGGCTTAGCAAAGCCAAAGAGCGGCTAGATACGGCACTTGAAACGTTGCATCTACTGTGCGAACCTGTTGCACCACCCGCAGAGAATTTAGAGCACATTCATTACTTTTGCGGTAACACCGAAAAAACCAGTGATCTCAAAGCACGTGAACCGCAGCGGGCAGCCCTTTACAAAAGTGTGGCATCACTGGTGCGCGCCTATGCCAACTTGGCCGATGAACTGGGCGCAGCAGGGTATACTCCAGCAGCTCAAACAAGGCTCAAGGAGCAACTGAAATACTACGTGGATTTGCGTGCTGTTATCCGTAACGCTAGCAGTGAAACCCTTGACCTAAAAGCGTACGAAGCAGATATGCGCCACTTGATTGACAGCTACATAGAGGCTGATGCACCCCGTCAAATCTCGCCTTTTGACGACATGCCACTGTTAGAGATTATGGCAAAGACAGGTATTGACAAAGCTCTTGACAGCCTGCCGGACGGTATCAAGGAAAACCCCGAAGCCGTAGCCGCAACTATTGAAAACAATGTGCGCAGCAAAATTATCAAAGAACACTTGAGCGACCCTGTTTTTTATGCGTCAATGTCTGCATTGCTCGATGAACTCGTGCAAAACCGCAAAGCCAAAGCGCTCGAGTATGAAGCTTACCTAGCCCAGATCGCCGAACTTGCTGAGCAAGTGCAAACAGGTCAAGGTGAAGGTGTTCCAAGCTCACTTGACACACCAGGGCGGCGGGCCTTGTATAACAATCTAGACCAGAATGAAGCTCTAGCGCTACAAGTTGACGCCACCGTGAAGGAAGTGTGCCCCGAGGGTTGGCGTGGCGTACAAACTCGTGAGCGGGTCATCAAAGCCGCACTTTATGGTTTACTACAAGATCAAGTCAAAGTCGAACAAATTTTCCCTGTGATTGTGCAGCAGACAGAGTACTAATGCAACTAGAACTCGGCTCTATTACCGCAGACGTGGTGCAAAAAAACATCAAAAACGTTCATTTGAGCGTTTACCCACCTGCAGGACAGGTACGAATTTCTGCGCCTTTACATATGGATATGGCAACCATTCGTGTATTTGCACTTAGTAAACTGTCGTGGATCAAAGCGCAGCAGCAGCAGTTACAAGGACAAGCCCGTGAAACACCACGCGAATATCTCGAGCGCGAAAGTCATTATCTCTGGGGAGAGCGCTATCTATTAAAGATAAAAGAGATTGATACTGCTCCCGCCATTACACTTAAGCATCGTCACATCGCCTTACAGGTGCGTCCTGATACAACACACGAAAAAAAGCAAGCATTAATGAGTCATTGGTATCGCCAGCAACTGAAAGCGGTGATTCCTAAATTGATCGCTAAATGGGAGCCAATTCTCAACGTCAAGGTAGCGACGTTTTACATACAGCAGATGAAAACCAAATGGGGCAGTTGTTCGCCGCACAGCCACAGCATCCGCCTTAATACTGAATTAGCCAAAAAGCCACCCAGATGCCTTGAGTACGTTGTAGTGCATGAAATGGTGCATTTGCTCGAGCCTACTCACAATAAACGCTTTACAGATTTAATGAACCAGTACATGCCGCACTGGACACATCTTAAACATGAACTCAACAGTTTACCCGTACGCCACGAACAATGGGACTACTAACGCAATTTAGATTAACAAGATACTGTCCGAACTTAGCCAACGAGCAATCTGACTTGAAAAACATCTTAATAAAATGATACCTCTGGCTCAGGGCTGTTTAACGAGATGTTACCTCCGACTCAAGGTTGTTCGACGGCATGATACGCCCGGCTCAGGGCTGCTCAACGAGGTGATACCTCCGGCTCAGTGCTGTTTAATCGTGATGCCTCGTGCTGTGCTACAAATACAACGCGATACACTAACGCTGTGACGATTTGGAATCAGCGCTACAGCGCAGAAGGTTACGCGTTTGGCACTCAGCCAAATGACTTTTTGGCAGCATCATTTACTCACATCCCTACAGGAAACGTTCTCTGTGTCGCCGACGGTGAAGGTCGCAACGGCGTCTACCTGGCGGAACAAGGCTATCAGGTGACGTCGGTGGATTTATCTGAGGTTGGGCTTGCCAAAGCACAAGAGCTTGCTGAGAGTAGGGGCGTAGACATCCGCACAGTTACGGCTGACTTAGCCGACTATGACCTCGGTGACGCACAATGGGATGGGGTTGTATCCATTTTTTGTCACTTGCCGCCAGAAATCCGCAAGGTTCACCATCAACGTATTACGCGCGGACTTAAGCCTGGTGCTGCACTGTTGCTCGAGGCCTACACACCTGCCCAACTTGGACGCGGCACAGGCGGGCCACCTAATCCTGATCTCCTCATCTCACTCAACATGCTAGAAGATGAACTGCATGGTTTGGAGTTTGTCCACGCCCTTGAAACTGAGCGAGATATTCATGAAGGGCGCTATCATAACGGGTATTCTGCTGTGGTGCAGCTTATTGCAGTAAAACCTAAAACATAGAGAATTACAGAAATGCTTCGAGCGCATCCGCAAACTGTTCAGCAGAACTAGGGACAAGGTCAAAAAAGAGCCCGGGTTCAATCAGCTCGAGCTCCAACAAACACAAACGACCATCTTGAACGATGCCATCAACTCGAACATAGAGCGGCATATTCGGCAAAGTTGCTAAAACCTCTTGAGCATCTTGCAATACCTCTGCTGATACGGTTGTAACTGTTGTGGTGCTACCGTATTGACCATTCACCCGAAAATCCTGCTCGTGCGGGCGCTTGAGAACTACGTGAGCAAGCTCACCCCCAAAAAATACAAGGGATAGTTCACCTACTGTGATCTCAGGAACAAACGCTTGGATAAGCCAAGTTGCGTCTGGACGTGTCGGGCGAATATCCTGTTCCCACGTTTGGGCTGAATCCAAGCTTGTGCGTTCTACCAATACGCCACTAGCACCTTGGATGGGTTTCACCACGACATCAGCTAAACCTTCACGAGTCATCACATCTGCTAATGTATCGCCGGATGTAACACACGCACTTTGGGGCACGTTGATGCCTCCTGCAGCAAGCTCGAGCAAATACGTTTTGGACATGTTCCAACGCATCAAGTTAATGGGGTTGTAGGTTGTGATGTTGGCCTGCTCGAGCCTCGTTAGCCAGTCCTCAAACGCCTCTGGCACGTAATGATAGTCCCACGTTGAACGCACAACCACCACATCAGCAGCTTCAAAAGGTTGCCACGCCCCGTTCCACGGCGCTGCCTCCACAATATGCCCACGTGCTTCTAAAGCACTAACCAAAACCGTGTCACTAACAGAAACATACGAATACTTCAAACAGTTTGCGATGACAATATGCATTGAGAGCATTGTAATACCCTTGCCGTTCAATACAGGCCTAACTCCATTCCTATCAAAATCGGTACAAGCCTCTGAGCTGTTAGTTCAAAACAATTCCGAGCTTGACACTCGGGAT
>JBCCOX010000015.1:0-19852 GCA_039025155.1 Deinococcota bacterium
GAAATATCTGGGGTATATGGCACGTCGTTGAATATCGCCATTGCAAAAAGCTGTTTTACTTAAATTTATTCAATGAACACCCTACACAAGACATAGTGTTATGTGTAGGGTGTGTTTTTGCGTATGAACTCGGTATAACCAGACTGTGATGACCTCGAGCTTACAAACACAGTTGTCAATATGGATGTCTAAAAAGAGCTTGCTTATTGGGCTTGTTGGGTTGTTTATTGGGCTAGCAGGTTGTACAGGCACAATTGACCCTGCGCTCGAGATTCTGCTAGTAACTGCTTATGGTGAAAATGCGGCTGGTGCTGAAGTCGCCATTATTCAAGATTTAACGGCTACAGGTGGCACAGAAGACTTTCAAAGAATTGAAGAAAGCCGCCGCCCACTACTTGCGCCACCGATTGACTACGACATTGTAGACAGACTCAACCGTCGTACAGAACTAGCTGTTCTTGTTCGTATTCTCGACACCAACAATCTTGCGACGATTATGTTTTTTAATCTTGAAGGGTTGAGTGCGGATGACACCTCGGCTTTCAGTGAAAACATAGATCGTCGTATTGTGGTTCAATTAGGTGATGACGAAGGTCTCACCGTAGATGAAGATGTCTCACCCGCACCAGATAGCTTTTGCCCTGTAGCTGTACAAGTGGGTTCAGATGGACGTTATATTGCTCTACTCAACGATCAAAGTGAGTGCGGCAGTAACGACCCTGATGCTATTGATATTATTGATCTAGACACGCGCACAATTATTGCACACATTCAAGACCCGCTGATCACCACAGCGTTTTTTTTAGATCAAGTTGAAAGTCGTGGTGGCGATCAAGACAGCCTCTACTATTTTGAAGAAGTTGCAGGTGAGCCTGAACTTCGCCGTCTAGATATTCCTGAAGATGGTGATGACGATGAACCTGAACCCACTGATTTAGACATCACCGTCGAATCTGATAGTGGCGACGAAATTGTTGACTTTGGCCCTATTGGCGATGATTTTTTAGTGTTGCGCGAACAGAGTTTTATTGTTATTCCCAACCAAGGTGGTGCGCTCAGTGAGCCGGATGAAGACGATGCCGTAGACACCAGTAACGATAGTGAAGACATTGTGTTAGACGATTTTCGTGCTGCTGACGAAGTAATCATTTTAAGTGATACTGAGTTAACCGTCCACAGCAGCGTGTTAGATGAAGACGAAAATGACATCAGCTTACGAAATGCTGTTGGGGTGATTGATCCCTTAAACGAGTTTGCCTATTTGTTGAGTGATGGACGCATTGCCCGTTTTGATTTGTTTACTTACGATGGCGAAGATATTGACTCTGACAACTACCGCAGTTTTGTAGTAGATAATCTGCCACAGCCTGTGTTTGCCATTTGGGTGCAAGCTCAGCTCGAGGGCAGTAATTAACCAAGCAGAACTCAAATACTTTCCATCGTTGGACAGTACTCCAAAATAATGCCATCAGCTAAATCTTTTTCGTAATCTATAATGCGTATTTTAGTCAGATAGGCAAGCAGCGACCTGTAACTGGTAAAATAAAACGCATCTGGCCCGTTGAGGTCACGTATGGTTGCACGAAAGTCGCCGTGTTCTTCCCACACTCGCAAGTAGTAAAAATGTTCGTTACGAGGTGGCCCTGCCCGCCCGTAATCCGGTTCTGACATTGACATCATTTCTCCCCCTTGCTGCCCCCGCAAACCGTCTCTTTATAAACTATACCATTTATTTAATAAGAGGCATAGCTGCTAGTATTAACGTAAATATTGTTATCTACTGAGCTAGTTGATGTCTACGCTCCTAGATTGTTAGTTTAGTGTGACATACAGCCGGCAATGAACCTGCCATGAAATGTTGGTAGGCAATGTTTGTGGACAAGCAGATAATGTTTGCGGACAAGACGGCAAAGCATCCAAGACAAAGCGTCCAAGACAAAGCATCCAAGCTCTATGGACTCTGCTTCACAGCACTCGAAGCGTGAGAGGCTAGAAACCAACATCACTCAAGTCGTTGTGAATAGATTGAAAAATTATTAGGAGTAGTGTCCATCCACGGGTTTGGCTTAATCTCTACTGTCATGAGCCCTCGAGCGTTAGTTGCTTGCTCGAGCACCCGCCAACTGCGCTTTAGAGTCCCACGAGGAGACATTGCCCATTAGACGTGGCAGGAGAAATACACATATTTACGAACTGAAGGTAGAGATTATCAAAAATGGCGTATGACACAAGGTGGGAGCATATGAACCAGCATCTAGCCAACACCAGTTCCTATTTGCCCATTAGAATTGTACTTCTAGGTGTGTTGCTTGGGCTGTTTGTCAGCACAGCTTATGCAGGCAACCGCGCGCTGCTTATTGGTATCAGTGAGTATCAAAACAGTGCCATCAACTTGCGCGGCCCAAATACTGACCTGTTACTCATGCAAGAAGTTGCCAGCCGCTTGGGGTTTAGCGCGGCCCAAACGTTAACCCTGCGTAATGCTGAAGCAGACCAAGCCAGTATTCTTAGCAGTTTAGACCGCTGGCTTGTTGAAGGCGTGACCTCTGAAGATCAGGTGTTACTTTTTTTTAGCGGGCACGGCTATCAACTGCTAGATGATAATGGCGACGAAGCTGACGGCTGTGATGAAGCTTGGCTCAGCCACGACATGAAGCCTGTCTCTGACGATGTGCTTGCTGAAGTGCTAGCGCGTAGCCCGGCGGGGCGCGTGTTAGTGATTGTTGACAGTTGTTTTAGCGGCACGATGACTCGTAGCTACCAGCCTAACCAAACAACCCCTAGCCAAGTAACCCTAAGCACGAACGTCCTGCGCAGTAAGTTATGGCGTGCTGCAGCTAATTTGCCCTGCGCGCCCCTAGCTGCTGAAGCAGGCCAGCTCGAGCTAGCTACAAACGCGCCAAACAACGTACTGGCGCTGTCGGCAGCCGCCGCCAGTGAACTTGCCTACGACGCCCTAGCTAACAATCGAGGCAGTGTGTTTACCCAAGCGTTGTACGAGCAAGTGTTGCGCCACGACCAGGAAGGCTTGCCCCTGAGTTTGATGAGCTTGCAACAACTTATCGCAGCAGATATTGCCAGCACGCTTCAGGGACTGGGTTACCCGCCGCACGTGCCACAGCTTAGCGGGCCGCCAGCTTGGTTAACGGCAGACATCCTGAGGTTTGGAATGCTTGAAGCTGCACTTGTAGATAGCGCAGATGCAAATAGAGCCTCCCTAACAGGGCCTTTTGGCGAGCTGAGCAGATATGCTAGCGAACTTGTTCCAACGCGCCAGTTTAATGTGGACGTTCAGACGAACGCAGCGCGTTACAGGATTAACGACCCCGTGACACTTCAGGTTAGCAGTCCTCGAGCAGGCTACCTTTATCTGTTAGGACAAGCTTCGGACGGCAGCGTATATGTCGTGTTTCCTAACCAACTCGCGCCCGACAACAGTCTACAAGCTGCTACGGCCGTGACTATACCCGGCCCGGGCTGGCCCGAGTTTAGCCTGTCTGCCACTGAACCAGCAGGTCAAAATTATTTGCTAGCCATTGTCACAGACAGGCCTATGCAGCCGCTGCATCAGCTTGAAACAGAAGATATACTTGCGCGCTATACAGCCGCTGAGCTTGCCAGCGTGCGGGCTTGGTTAAACCCCTTAACAACTCCACCTGCTGACCAGCGCCCGACATATGGCCTTGGGCAAACGCTGTTTGACGTTGTTCCCTAGGGGGTGCTAGAGGGGGGTGTAAAAACAAACTCTTGCCTTAGGTTGTTTGCTATCCAAGGTATCTGGCGCTGCTCGGTGGCGGCCTCAACCCGCAGGCCAACCTCTGCAAAAACGGCATCTAGTGTTAACCCGGCTGTGGGAATGACCTCGAGCAAACTCTGTGTAAACGGGCTGTGCAAGCCCGTGCCATCGCTGGCAACGGCGTTAGCGGCAGTAGCATAGGCGATGTAGGTTTCAGGTGGTGCAGACACCGCCGCGAGCCCGCTTGTGGGTGGGCTAGTCATGTTAAACGGATTGTCGCGGCAGGCATCCAAAATAATAATATTGAGGCCAGTCTGGGCACGTGCTAGTGAGGCTAAAAGCTCTGTAAGGGCGTAGCTCGAGGGGGCAATATCGCTGGTTTGGGCGATGCGCGCATCAACAGGAATTAGGTAATTCTCGCTGTCCAGTTGTAAGCCGTGCCCGCTGTAATAGACAAGGGCGGTGGCGTGTTGGGGCAGACTTGCTTGAAAGTTATCCACAGCCGCAAGCATCTCGCTGAGGCTCAAGTTGTTGTGCAAGGTCACGTTAAACTCAGCTTGGCTGAGCACTTCTGCTATGGCTTGGGCGTCGTTTGTGGGGTTGCGCAAGCTGAGCGTGTGCTGGTACTGGCTGTTGCCCATGACCAAAGCAAAGCGGGCTGCTGTCTCACGACTTGCATACACAAGCTCAAAGACAAGCGGGTCGCTCATAGCGCCGGTAGTTGTATTGACGGCCACAAGTTCAATGTTCAGGACGCTACCGGGTTGCAGGTCGCTGGGTAACATATAGCGCAGTTCAAGCTCATCACCACGGGCAGGGTGCGCTGCTAAGTTGCGGCTCGTGGTGAGTAATGTGCCGTTGGCTCGAGCGTCCACCCGTACATCGTGCCCGCGTGGGCGCTGCACGAACACGCGAACGACTAACTCTGGCCCTTGCCACCTGCTGCCCGCTAAGGGGGCAATAAGCTGAAGGGTGGGCCTACTTTGGGGGTCGCTTGTGCTAGCTTGCGGCGTTACTGTTGGCACAAGTGGTCTTAGAGGAATGTTACGGCTGCTCTCTGCGCTGCGCATACGCACTCGAGCAGCTTGCGCTAGGCCGCTTGTGTCCGTCGTGTGAACTTGCTGAGGCCCTGCTCGAGACGTGCCTGCTCGAGATGTAATAGCCACACCAGCATGGGCAGCTGCAAGGCAGTTGGGGTCACGGTTAACACTGCGCACCCGGTGAAGGTAGCCCGTTTCTTTGGCGCTGGCTGGCAAGTTGTCTGTGTGTTCCTCTGGAATGGGCAAAGCAAAGATAACCTGCTCGTTAACATACAGCAGATTGTCACAGTGCCCATGAGCAGCTTGGGAAAACGTCATGTCTAGAGCCTGAAACCCTTGCGGGAGTTCATAAAAAAACTCGAGCTGCCCAGTTTCACCATGATCAACCATCAACAGCAGGTTATCGGCTTCTGGCCATCTAAAATCATAAAAATGAACGCTCTGTTCAGACGCGCCAAAACGCACCCCAAACAGCGCAGCAACCTGCTCTAATTTTGTGGGAAGGGTTGTGGCGGCTGCCGCTTGCGCCCCTAGTTGGGCCTGCCGGGCGTCATACGCCAACCAGTCAATGGCAAAAGCCGTAAAAAAATAATCAGGGTAATACACCACCAACCAGCCGTCTGCCCGTGCGTAAACGTAAGCGTCATAATTTTCATAGGCTTCATAGCCGGGTACGGCAACGCTGCCGAGCAAGTAGTCTGGCGTGTCAGCTTCTAACACGCGGTAGTGGCGGCGTAAGCGCGCTAGGTCAAAGCTGTCCTGCTGAGTATACAAAGCGATGCCGGCTTCTTGTTCAAGAAAGCTAAAGGCATTAGCCGCGTGCTCAGACACCTGTGTAGATGCTAAAAACGCTGGCTTAGACAGGGCAACTTGAGCGAGGGCTGGTGTTGGCACTAAAGCTGTGAACAAGCTGATTATCAGCAACGCTGCTGTGAACAAGCTTTTGATGTTAGGGAGTAACGACGTTGTTAATAAGCTACTAAATACCCGGATACTAAATACCCAAGTACTAAATACCCGAGTACTAAACACCCGAGTACTGAATACCGGCATACAGGCAGCAGTTTCACGAGGCATTGTTACAGACGCTCGAGGTGGTATGTCGTAAGTACGTGTATGTAAAGGAGAGCAGGGGCGATAGGGAGACGCCATCAGCTACCACGCACATCTGTGTTACGACATTGTGCGATTGCTGGAAATAATTGTGCGATTGCTGGGAATACTAGCGTAGGTAACAGCGCACACAACCACAGGATTAACACGGATGATACCTGGGGTATTACCCTAAGCGTGACTCGAGCAGGTGTCACCACAACCTTCGCTAAGTTGTTGTGGCGGGCTTGCTGAAAGGGCTCGAGCTTAGCAACTATACCTTTGTAAAAAAGGTTAATTGTGTGTCTGAGCTCGCGTCTAAGAATGCATCTGAGCGTGCCGTCAGCAGCGCGGCTCATCGTAAAATGCTTGGTCATGCCAAACTGACAATACCAAAAAAGTCACCGCGAGTGAATTTCTCACGGTGAAACAAAGCTAACTCAGTGACCTGTGCGGTCGTCGAGCGTTTGTGCCAATTTGCGCATTGTTTTGCGCATGTCTAGCAAGAGAAAGCCAGCGCCAACAAGCGCAGCGGCAATCAAAAAACCTAAAGGCACAGCGAGGATATACGCAAGCAGTGCGTCCATGTGTTCAGCTAAATAACGAAATACCCGTGGCACCAACACAATCGTGAGAAACGCAAGCAAAATGTTTAGAATTACCGAATACAGCGTAATTACTATCTGAAGCACGCTTTGTCCCTCCTAATGGTGTGAATAAGGGCCTAAGGTTGACCGGTGAAGCGTGTCGTACAGCGTCGTCCGGCGGCGTCATACCAAGTCCGAAAAAACACATCATAAATCCCTGCGGGATTCACTCTGTTCGACAAGGACTTGGTATCTGTTTCTACTCGTTCCACTCGGGTTACTTTGTTACCAAAACAACCGGAAAGGGTGGCACAAGAGGCGTCGTCTGGCGGCGTTGGTCCATATTGACGGGGATGGTAGCTGAACATTGGCACAACAAGCGGCATCACGTACAAGCTATAGTGCGTTTGTCTATGGCTGGTTAACTTATACAAAGGGTCGGTTGGGCATACGATCCGTTGAGTGCGCTTACGGTACACAAAGAAAAGAGGTTGCCAAACCAGTATAGAGGATATTCAAGTATTTTGTAAAGTGTAGACTGTTGACAAATGGGCAATATCTTCCATTTGCTGTGTTACGTTTGCGTTTGCGTCTACTTGTAAGTGGTGTGTAAGTACTGCCATGTTTGGCTAACTCCTGTGACCATGAACTCGAGAGGACAAGATACCTGTGCAGGTAGAAATACAATCACCTCACAAGGTTGTGGTGGTGTTGAATCAGCATCCGTATTGAGGTGTCTCAACCTGAACACATGCGTATCTTAGCGGGCAAATGTCAGAACATTGTGATCTCATGACATTTGTACATTACTAGTACATCACCAGTACATCAACCTAAGCTTGTTAATGCCATCTGTAGGGGCAGGCTACACAGGTTAAGTGAGGGGCAACTTAACTGCAACAATTTAACTGCAACAATGAGCCCCTAGCGTGGTGATGATCGCCTATGTGACCGGAGGGGGTGCTGTGGGGGGTGGGTCAGGTGTTTGCGCGCGGCGGTTCCGCAGGTAGCGCTTAGCCCGTTTGACGCCAGATATGGCCAGCCAAACTGCTAAAGCAATAGCAAGCAAAGGCACAACAACTGCTAAAAGCCCCATCACAAAGGCGCTAATTGTTTCAAAGAGCGACACCACAGGCGCAAAAGGGCCACTCACTGCACGCGCGCCAGAGGTGACAACTTGAATGCTAAGCGCAGGTACACCAGCAACAAACAAGGTTGTCCCTAAGTTGAGATCAGGTGATGCCAGCGCTGCCATAAGTGCTGAAGACAAAGGCGCGCCCCCAAGGGCCACAACGTCTAGCCCGCTACCCAGCACAGGCACACTAAACACGCCAAGCTCGAGCAAATTAAGTAACAAGAGCACGCTAAGCGCTTCCCCTGAGCTAAGCCATGCTGCTGACTCAGGCAAGCTGTAAAATGGTGTTTGTGCGCCTAGAGCTAGGGCCAAAGGCGGCATAGACATGCGCAAACCCCCCGTAGACCCCAACGCTACACCTAGCAATAGAGAGCTTAAATAAGTCATGACGGTCCTTTCAATTCACATGTGTGCGTCACTGGGTCATGGTTTTGTTACAAATGGGTCATGGTGTTGCTACAAATTAAGACAAAAACAACTTTCTCTTAAAGCAAACACCCTGCTGAGGACAGGTTTAGACGACAGGTTTAGATGGGTTTAGCGTGTCAGTGTAGGTACAAGTTTTTTATCGTAGGGCGGCGCATTCATCTGTAAGTGCTAGCGATGTATAAAGCTGATGTATAAAGCTAATTTGAGAGAATCCTAATACCCACGACGGTACTACTAAGCTCTCACTTGATAGCCTAAAAAGTGCTTGGGCGGTACATAGAGCGGCGAGTGTTCAGCAAGGGCAAAAACCAACATGCGCGACATTTCAAGGCCGCCGGGTAAGCCCAAGGTGGCTGCTAAAAAAACGGTACTTAGATGCGCCATAACAGTGCTCCTTCGCGTGTATTCGTGTGTGGTGGGCTCGAGCAACGCTATCGAACTTAGTAAAATCGAAAGGCCTCGCGTACAAATTCGCCGGCATAAAGGCTGGCAAAGTTGCCCCAAAAACCGCCGCCTACGTCGTGCAGGAGTTGATGCTGCACTTGTGGGGCAATGTGCCGTCTGTCGCTGATGGCAGCAGCAGCCTCGAGCGAGGCATGCAAAATGCTGTCGCCAATACCCTCAACGAGTGCGTCACTGGGGTTACTGCAGCCAAAACTAGCGCAGTCATAGCGGGCCCGAAAGGCTCTGGCAAAAAGTTTGTCCCAAAAGTCTATGGTGTGGGTGGTGAGGTGGTAATTGCTGTGCCCCCCTGCGTAGTTGCGCACTAAAATGTGCAAGCAGGTAGCGCGTGTAAAGGGGCCAACAAAGACAATTTCTGGTCGGTTGCCCGACAAGGTCGCCGTGCCGATGAGGTCGGTGCGGGCGGCGTCGCTGTAGACGTACATGTCAAAGTCGGCAGTGCCGTGTTCGGGGCTTAAGGTAATGACCCCTAGTCTGTAAAGTTGTTGCGGACACCAGTGAACAATGCGGTGCTGCCCTGTATCTAGGTTGATGTTGGTTTGCGCGTAGCCAAGACCTGCTAAGCAGCTTAGCAGCGCAAGCAAGAACAAGCGGCGAGCAGTTGGGACAAAACGGAGTTGAGGGCTGCAGATCACGGGTATCCTCCTTCAGGATGTCATCCTAGTGGCGCTACTAGGGGTGTGCCACCATGTGTATCGTTGTGTGTGTTGTTGCGTGCATCGTCGTGTGTGCGGTAATGCCTTGTTATAATTTTAACACTACACCTTATATGATGTTAACACTACAACCCTTTAAAACTACAATCAGGGCATAGTTATCGTTGTGCTACATTGTTGTAGCAGTCTCATGTGATGTTGATACAAGTGATGTTGATACAAGCAGCAGCATCAAAACGGGTGGTCAACCCATCACCCTTGATGAAGACACGGACTGTCATTGAGATTTCTCCCTTAAAGTGCTTGGTTAATGGTGGTGTGCTGCCTCGAGCACATCTGATACTAAGTATTCTGATACCAAGTCTGATGTTGTTCTCCTACCTGTAGATACGGCAACGATGGCCGTCAGCCGAGGTCGAGATCATCGGGGTCGTCGGGGTCATCAACATTAGAAACATCAGTGCTAGAAGCATCAGCATTAAAGGCATTAGTGTTAGGTGTGTCAGCATGAGGAGCATCAATGTTGGATGTCACCGTGTTGTATGGCTGTGACGTGGGCTCGAGCGTATTAGGGGTGGCATCATGAAGGTTGAGGGTGTCTGAGTCGGCATCAGCTAAGTTGGCATCAGTTGAGTTGGCGTGATGAAGGTTGAGGGCGTCTGAGTGGGCATCTTCTAAGCTGGGATTGTCGAAGTTGGCATGATATTGCTCGAGGTCAAAAGCGTCTTGCCCAGCTAAGTTGGCGGCGTTGGGCAGCGGTGCTGTGAAAGCGTCAGGTTGAGTATCAGCGTGAGTATTGGCGTGAATATCAGCGTGAGTATTGGTGCGAGCGTCATCTTGAGTGTCAGGTTGAGTATCGGTGTGAGCGTCTGGTTGAATATTAGTGCGAATATTAGTGCGAATATCAGCGTGAGTATCGGCTGGGGCGTAAGCGTAGCGGCGCGGGCGAACGTGGCGAAGGTCGTCTAGGTTGTAGTAAGGCGGCTCGAGCCAGTGATGTTGCTCGAGTGGCGCAGCGCCCATCAGCGTTAAAAACCTGGTGAGGCTCGGCAGGTGATGCATATACGAAGCCTTGCGGGCGGACTTAAACTGCTGGACATAGCTGTGCTGCTGGGTGTACTGCTGCTGGCGCTTAGCGGGCAACTTGTCGTGATAGCTTCGTTCAGGCTGATGCAAGTGATGCCCAGCGTAAAGACGCCCAGCCGAAAGATGCATGGTATAAAGATGCCCAGTGTAGAGATGCCCAGCATAGAAACGCCTAGCGGAAAACTGCTTCAGGTGGACAGATTTTTTGGTTTGTTTAGGGCGGCCACTGCCGTGATTCCCCTCAACGTCTGCCCACAACCGCAACAGGTAGTCTTTCATCCAGCTACTAGTATGCGGCCAAGCTGGCAACGAACCAGCAACGAACCCGTATCACAGCCCTGAACAACATTGAGGTACGCTTGTGGGACGCCGTAAAGGTATGCTCGCTGTACAATGTCACAAGGTACTTTTGCGTTGTCTTATGAGGATGGTTTAGATGGCTTGCCTTGGGATAGCCATGACCCTAGCTTAGGCTGTTCTGGTATCTCAAATAGCTGCATCAATCCAGACAGTTACATCATCTCAAATAGCTACATCAACTCAGATAGTTGCATCAGTCTGGATAGCTACATCAGCCCGAAGAGTTGCATGACCTTGGATAGCTATATCAACCCAGATACTTGCATCAGTCTGGATAGCTACATCAACCCGAATAGTTACATGACCTTGGATAGTTATATCAGCCTAGATAGCGGCATCAATCCAAATAATTACATCAGCTCGGATAGTTGCATCATCTCAAATAGCTACATCAACCCAGATAGCTACATCAACCCAGATTGTTGTATGACCTCAAATAGCTACATCAGCTCAAATACCTGTACTAGCCCGGATAGCGGCATCAACCCGGATAGCTACATCAACCCAGATAGCTACATGACCTCAGATACTTGTACCGTCTTGGAGGCTATGACGGGCTTTGTCGGGAAGCTGCGGTGAGCGACTTAAAACTCACCTTATTTGGGCGGCTTAGCCTAGCTGGTAGCCAGCTCAGCGAGCGCATGCCGCTGTTGATTTTGGCCTATCTGGCGGTTGAAGGGCCGCAAGACAAAAGCACGCTAGCTGGGCTCTTTTGGGATAAACAAGCTGACGAAACGCGGCGTTACAAGGGTCTAGCTGAAGCGCTACGGCGCATTCATGAGCGCGCCCCCGGTGTGATTGAAGAACACAAAGTAGCACGCACCCCAGACCCTAATCCAGACGCCAACCCAAACACCAACCCAGACACCAATGCAGGTGACGCAGTCACCCAAAGCCGTGCCAAACGCCCGCAGTCTACCCGCAGCGCGGCAAGGGTCAGCAGCGCGTTAAACCCGCAGCGGCGCAACCAGGGCACAGTGCATTTAGTGATTTCTAGTGACGCCCGCGAGCTAGAAGCCCTGATCGAGGCAGGCCAGTTTAGAACCGCCCTAGATAGCTACCAAGGGCGCTTTTTAGACGGCCTTGAAACCTATCAGCGCTTGTCTACCAATGCCGGGGTGGACTGGCTGCTGGCCCGCCGCGACTACTTTCAAACCATGATGCTAGACGTTGCCCTGCGCCTCGGTGAAGACGCTGCCAAGCAGGCGCAGTTTACAGAAGCTGCTGAGTTAGCTAAGCGCGCGTGGACCATAGACCAAGACGTAGCTGGCGCTAGCCCTGACGACCTGCGCCGCATTCACATGCTGCTGCTGGTCGCCCAAGACGACCAAGCTGAAGACGTTGCCAGCCAAATCCGCAGCACGTTTGAAGACATTCGCCTCTGTGAGGGCCGCAGTGAAGCGCTAGCGAGGCTCGAGCGCCGTTTCAACGTGCCCCGCCCGCCCGTGCTGTTTGGCCGCGAGGACGACCTCGAGCACCTGCACAGCTTGCTGGAAGCAGGTAAGCCCATCATCACCATTAGCGGGATTGGTGGCATTGGCAAGTCGGCGCTGGCCCTCGCGCTAGCTGAGCGGGTGCGCCGTTCAGACCTGTGTGATGACGGCCTCATCATGGTGTCGCTGGAAACCCTGCCCGAAGACAGCCGTCCAGAAACCTTTTTAGATACCTTCGCCCAAGCGCTAGGCACAGCACTACCCGCAGACGCCACCACCCTAGAAAGCCTAGCTGACCACGTTGCTGGGCGGTCGTTATTACTTTTGGTAGACAATGCCGAGCACCAGTTGCAGCACGCCGGGCTCATCAGCGCGTTGCAAGCACGTTGCCCTACGCTCACCTTTGTGATTACTTCGCGCCAAGCGCTAACCATTCAGCACGAGGTCGTGGTGAACCTGAACAGCCTAGCGTTTCCCAGCTCGCAAGCGCTTAGCCCTGCTGAGGTGTTAGATGCTGGAATGTCAAGTGCTGGGATGTCAAGTGCTGAGGCATCCAATACTGGCGTGTTAGATGCTGGCGCGGCGGATGCTGGAGATGCCGCCCAACAGCCCAGCACGTTGTCCAGCACGCTACCTGACGACTTAAGCAGCGCCCGCAACTACCCCGCGTTAGCGCTGTTAATAGACGGTATAGAGCAGCGCGGCAGCGTGGTGGATGCCAGCAGTTTGCCCGACCTAGTTGTGCTAGCCCAACTTAGTGAGGGCTTGCCGCTAGCCCTGCGCCTAGCTGCCCACTGGGCCAGCCAGTTACCCAGCAGTTTGGTGCTAGACCACTTTCAAGACGCGCACGACCTAGAAGTTCCCCAAGCCGACATAGACACGCGCCACAACTCCTTAACGGCTGCGTTTGACTTTTCCTACAACTTATTAACAGCCCAGCAGCAGCAGGTGTTAGCCGCGCTTGCCAGTTTTGCAGGCAGTTTTAGTCATGAGGCGGCGCGGGCGGTGAGTGGAGGCAGTGCCAAGACGCTCCTAGCGCTTTCCGCTGCGCATTTGTTGATGCGCGAGGGGCAGCGGTTTAGGTTACACCCGCTCATTAAGCAGTATTTGTTAGACAAAACAGACGCGCAAGCCCGCCGCGCTGCTGCCATGCGCCACGTAAGTTACTACTTTGAGATTTTGCGCAAGCACAACGAAACCAACACCCTACGCGAGTTGCCCACCATTTTTGCCCAAGACGAGGCCAATTTGAGGGCGGCGTTTGAGGTGGGGATGCAGTATGAGATGTGGGATGTGTTGGCAGGTGGGGTGTCTGGGTGGCGGCGGTATTATGAATTGCGGGAGCAGTTTAATCTTGCACGGTTATTGCTAGAACAGGCAAGTGACCAAAGCCTGAGAAAGTGGAGGGCGGGTTTCGTTAGCAATTATGCGTGCATAACTTATCGTTATGGATACGCAAAAAAAGCAAGATATTTGGCTGAAAAAGCATACAAGCTTTGTGATGAATATCCTAACAAAAGCACTGAGGGGCAGGCATTGTCTATTTTACTCAGTACAAATTTATACCTAGGGTTATTTTCCGATGCTTTATATTGGGCAGAGTTAGATGTTTTCAATCATGAGGTTGATACACCTTTGTGGGCTAATGCTATTGGCAATTTAGGTTGTGTTCAACGAGAAAATGGCGATAATAATGCTTTAAAAAACTTTTTCCTCTCTCATACTTTTTTTATTTCAAGTAATGTGTACAATAAAACCGCATGGATAGAAACCAATCTTGGATTATTGTACTTTTTCGAATCAAATTTACTGCAAGCAAGACAATGGCTCGAGCAAGGCATTTCCCGCCAACAAACGTTCTGGCTTGCTAGACAAAAACTTTACTTGAGCATGGTTGCACTCGTAGAGGGTAATACAGAAGAAGCACAGGAGCTTTGCTCGTTTGTGCTGGACTCCACCCGAAAATCTAAACGCAAGGTACTCCATGCTGAGGCCCTCATCCAGCAAGCACGCATTTACCTAAGACAACAGCAAGCTGAACGCGCGCTTGAAGTTATTCAGCAAGCAACTAGTGAACTCAGCACGACAGAAATGCGCAACCGCCAACTGCAAGCAGACATGGTGCTAGCAGACATTGAACTTGAACTAGGAAAACGTGACCTAGCAGGTCAACGACTTGCTGACCTAAACGACCAGCGCAATTCTCTATCTGCATTTGATCAAAAAGGACTAGATGCATTGTTGGAGCGTGCTAATGGTATACAACTAGATTAAAGATAAAAACAATAAAATCATAACTAAATCGGGACGAGATTATAAAAGCGAGGTCATATTGTACTAATGACCTCGCTCGAATCAAGCTATTGAAAAGCTAGCTAGAAGTGATTATCTAGTGAGGTTTAGCCTCCAGTATCACCATCACCCTCTGCGAGCAAGTACTCAACAGGTGGGTTGGTATCGGTAATAGCGCCTTGGTCAGATTTCGGGGCGATGCTTACGGCCATAGCTAAAGCAGCCAGACCAGCAATTAGAAACTTTTTCATCGTTGTCTCCTTTCAATTTATAATGATAAGGGGTTAAGCATATTATCTCAAGTTTCTTGAAACAATAGAAACAAGGCCGCGAGTGAATACGACCTTGTTTGAGCGAAATTGTTAAACGTAGCAACTTAGTTGGCTAAGGTTTAGCCCCCGTCAGTATCAGTATCACCATCAGCAAGCATGTACTCAATGGGTGGGTTGGTATCGGTAATGGCACCTTGTTCAGGTTGTGGTGCAAGGCTTACAGCCATTGCCAACGCGGCTAAACCAGTAACGAGAAGTTTTTTCATTTGTTGCTCCTGTCTGCGCCGTGTTAAGGGCGCGGGCAGGGTCAGACTTTGGGCCCAAGGACTGTGTCCCTGACCTGCTTTGTCTTGTGTTTTAAGCAGGTTCCTAGAGAATAGTCCCAGTGCGGGGTAGCAAGTTTTTAAGTTGGAAAATAAACCGGCCTGAAAGCACACAACATCTACAAAACCCAATAGCCAAAAACGAACCTCCAGTTCGTTGCAGGTTCGTTGCACGCGGGTCGTTACTATGGATAGTGTGCGATGTTTTAAGGTGGCGGCTCACCCAGAACGCAAGCCCGCTCACAGGCTAATATTTGGGATGTACCGCGTTTTACAATTCCAAGCTAACGGCAGCTTGCACCTAGCGACATCAACTCCGACTTTCTAGCGGGGTCGGTTAGTACTGTGGCAAACTGAGCTATTTCTTGCCGGATAACGTCTCGCCGAATAACTTTTTGGAGGTGCCTTCGTGAGTGACGACATGAGTGATGACGCGCATCATCACATAAGCAGTCATACAAACGACCAGGTAAGTAGTGATATGGAGAACGCTCAACAGCCTGCGCTAGCAGCAATGTTTGCAGCTAACCCGGCGTATCAGACAGTGTTGGGGTACTTTTTGCGGCTGGCGCAACCTAGCCGGGGTATGGCAACCAGCGGGCGCAGGTTGCAAACGCTGTTTGTGCTCGAGCTGCTCTGTGCAGACGCCCCAGAGAGTGACCTGTTTAAACTCAAAACACCAGAAAAATGGCTGGCGTTTTTAGTGGATATGCTGGGGCGCTACCAAGCTTCTGAAGATGAGCTTTTGGTAGACGGGCTAGACGACCTGTACTACGGCGATCCCCAAGCGTGGCAGGCGGTTTGGCAGGGGCGACTTAGGGAAAGCCTCAGCCAGTCGTTAACTGCGTTTACAGCACGCTTGCAAGCTAGCGGCTTAGAACACTTGGCGGCCTTTACCAAGCGGGTCACGCTAAAGTACTTGCGTACGGGCAAACACAGCTTAGCGCGCCAACAAATGGGCGACTTTGTGCATGAGTATCCGTTGGCAGAATTACCGCTGGTTGAGATTTTTACCTTACTGCCGTCGCTGTTGTCGCCGCTCGAGCTGTTAAACCGTCAACAACCTCTGTTTCAATCACAAGCTACACAAGAACGCCAAGAACGTCATGGTGCAGTGCGCAAACTGCTGGCCAGTTGGCAAGCCAAACTGGCAGCGCCGTGGTTTGAGGTAGTCAGCACGTGGGCCGCTGAATTAGATAGGGCGCTCGAGGGCTACCACGTGCTGGCTTGTTTACCCGCTGGGCTAGCGGGCTTTGAGCACATTCATCACGTGCTGAACCATCACCTAGGGCACGACACAGAGGCAGAGGGTTACCTGTTTGGGGTTTATTACAAACTCGCTACCGATGCTAGACAGACTGCTAAACAGCCAGGTCGGGTGTGGCCGCCTACAGCACACTACGGCGGCAGCGAAATCCGGGAATTTTTTGACATTTACCAAAGTGGTGAACGCGAGTTGGCGCTGGTGCAGTTGGGTTTGAGTGCAGCTTACCTAGACACGGTGACGTGGCTAGACGAACGCCTTGAAAGCAGTGACTTTAGCGAACTGGGTGATCCCACTAGCGGCGACGGCTGGTACGCCTATATTGGCAACCATGCCAATAGTATTCACGCGCTGGGGCGGGCCTTTGCTGAGGCGGTGAGCGTCAGCTTAAGCAAGCTTGCTGCAGAAGCTAGGGCAGAATCTCGGGCGGGGGTTGTATCTGTAACGGCTGAGCAGCCAGCGGCGGCAGGTGAGTCCGGTGTTTAAGAGCGACTTTGACCACCTCAAACCGCTACTTCGCTACGCCCAGCAGGTGCCTGTGGGCAGTGCGTGGCAAGCTGACCAAGCAGGCCAGCTCAGCTGGTTGTGTAGCCAAGTGCGCTATCGCCGCTTACCCGAAACGGACTATCAAGAGGCTCTGCAACTGGGCAGCCAACTGGGTCAAGGCAGTTTGCGCTTGCTGCGTATTGTGGCAGAAAGTTTGCAGGCCTTAAGCTCAGGCAAGCCTGCCGAGGCACTGAGCCGTTTAGGTGAGAGTCTCGAGCTAACAACGTCCACCGACCCCTTTGAAGGTGAAGCTTACCGTTTGGGGATGCACCTTGCCCGCAACCAACAAGATGACGCCCTAGCAGCCCGTTTTGCTGACCGCCAGTACGCCAGCCGCCAGCAGTACAGTCGGCTGCAAGCTGTGCAAGCGCTGCTCACACACCCTGCTGAGCACTTGGCGGACGATCTTGTTGAGGTGCTAGATGTTTACTCAGACGCTGACGCAGAGGTTTACCCAGACACTAATCTAGAAAGGGATGCGTGGGGGGCTGCGTTACCACACGATTTAGAAGACCCAATACTAGCTGACCCGGTACTGGCTGATCCGGTACTGGCTGATCCGGTACTAGCTGACCCGATACTGGCTGATACCGTACTGGCTAACACCACATTTGCCGAGGAGCTAGACGAAGACCCAAAAGACAAAGACCCAACACCGCCCGCTGAGTTTATGCCACCCATTGCAAGCCCCAACAGCTACGTGAGCATTTCTGCGGTGGGTGACTTGAGCGTGCCAATTAAAGTGTTTCGTACTGCGCCTACGGAAGTGCTCGAGTGTGATGCTTTTTTGATCTACATTCACGGGGCCATGCGCAGACGCGCGCTTACGTTAGATATATTGCTCGAGCCACGGCAGCAAGCTGAACAGATGTTGTTAGACGCTAGGGCGAACATCAGTGGCGTGCGGCTACTCAGCAAAACCCAAGTGCCGCTCAGCTTTGGTGGCAAAGATATTCTGGCGCGTGAAGGGGCGGGGGCCCGCTTGCGCTTAAAGTTGCGCACGCCCAAGAGCTGGCAAGACCTAGACGGCATGTTTGACGGACCCAGTTTCTGGCAGCAACTCGCCCAGATTGTGCTGTTAGCTTAAATGTTTTTTAGGCTGCTGACTAAATCGTTTTCGGCAGTGTTGAGGCGGAGTCCGTACTGCCTCAGCAGACAGGTGTTGTGTTCATTTCTTAGTGTTGAGAGGTCGTCCTAGAGTGAGAAACTTTGGCGTACCTTAGGATGGTTTTAAGCTGCTCGAGCAGTATAATACGTTTGTGCTAAGGCGAATATGCTGGGGTAGTACCATTTCCGGTTATTTTGGTAACAAAATAGCCCGAGCGGCTCCGAGTGTTCCGCGAGACAACTCGCGAGTAGAAACAGATACCGAGTCCGACTGGAACGTAATGAACTCCGTAGGAGTTTATGATGTGTTTTGTCGGACTTGGTATAAGTATGTTAAAGCAAGGATGATAGGTAAAACGTGCTAGCGCAGGCGTGGCGCGCACGACAGCAGCGGCAGCGCAGCTTGCGCGAAGTTGCCGTACAAGCCTGTACAGTTCAAATCTTTGGCTTGGTTGGCGATTTTGTGGACAGTGATGTTGCCAGCAGTGATGTTGCTGACAGAGACATTACTAGCGGGGACATTACCGAAAGTGACCTTGCTGAGAGTGACATTACCAGCAGTGATGCTGTGGGCAAGGTTGTAGGGAGTGGGTTTTTAGTTGGCCCACGCCACATCCTCACCTGTGCGCACGTGGTGGACGCGGCTCTCCAAGTTTCTGAGGGCGTCCAAGTTTCTGAAGCTTTCCAAGCAGTGGCATCATCCCGGTTACAGGCGGCATCCTCAACACAGGTATCCTCAACCCAAATAGCTTCAGCACAGGGAAGTTCGCCTGCAAGGCTTTGTGTTCGCTTTCCCAGCCTCAACCTCACACGTTACGTGACGGTGTGTGGTTACTATCCTAAACAACCTCAGCCTAAAGGTGTTGCTGATGCTGATGGTTTTAATGCTGATGGTTTTGATGTGGCTGTACTTGAACTGGCACGCCCGCTCGAGCTAGCTCCTCTCAAGCTTGTCAACACCACGTTAGATTCAAGGGTGACTGCGGCGGTAAGCGCGGGCGCGCACCGCGTGGTGGGTTTTCCGGCACTTGCGAAGTTGTACGACGAGCAGCCCACAACACCCGCTGACTGGTTAGACGCTCACTACCAACAAACAACGGCTGAAGGCTGGTGGCGCTTTGGCTATGACTATGAAACTCACCATTTGAACGGCTTCAGTGGCGGGCCGGTGCTCAACGAACAGCAGCAGGTGGTTGGCATGGCGGCTGAGGCGAGCGTCGAGTTTGCCCAGCTCAAGGTGATACCAGCAGCCAAACTCATGGCCGCATGGCCGCCGCTAGCAATATGGCAGCGCCAGCATCACAGACGGCGCTTGATGACGCTGGGGGCATGTTTGCTGCTAGCTACGGTGATGGTTGTCCTAACGAACCTTGCAGCGGGATGGCAAGCTGAGCGGCTCGAGCAAGCCGGTCTAACTGCCATGCGGCGCGGTGAGCCTGTGACGGCAGTTGGGGCGTTTCAAAGGTCGCTACGCTGGTCACGAAGCAGTACGTGGGTTACTCAAAATGTGCGTCTGGCTCAGCGTCATTACAATCTAGCTTGGGCGCTTGAAGAAACAGGTGAAGCACAACCTGAGGTGTTCATACAGCACTATCGGCGGGCGGTTACGTTAAATTCTGGTGACGTGCGGGCGCTCAACAATTTGGCTCGAGCGCAAGTTGTTCACGGTGTTAGTGATAGTGCGGATAGAAGCTCCCTTAACCGTAGTTTGCAACTCCTAAACCGAGCGGCGCTAGAGTTAACCCCTCACTTGCTCGAGGCAGAAAAAACATCACCCTCGAGCCTAGCAGATACACGTGATGACGGCGCTGTGACTGCATCTACCCCCCTAGCTGAGGTACGTGATGAGGCCGGCACGTTAAGCCGTATTTATAAAAACATCGGCTGGATTAACTTGGAACTGGGTAACTTGTTCACTGCTGAAGACGCGCTATCAACAGCAGTAGCGCTGGATGTGCGCAATGCCGAAGCTTATTGTTTACAGCTCGAGCTTGCCCAACACCCTCAGCAGTTACCAGCGAGTACATCTGCA
>JBCCOX010000016.1:0-19774 GCA_039025155.1 Deinococcota bacterium
GCCAATGTTAGACCTCTAGTTATTCTTGCTACCCTCGCTTATCTTCTACTTGCTAAGCTTAACCTCCTTTTAGGACGTGATCTTCTCAAGCTTCATGACACTCTTATGGCGATTCGTTAACCTTGCTCACCCCTCAGGTATTCTTTGGGATTTACATCATGTCTAATGACCATTTTACTAAAGCAATTCACGTCCCAAGCTGTGTTCAATCAAGTGATGTTTCCAATGAGAAAGTTGGCTAATCGTTTGAGTAAATTCTGATGACGTTGCGAATCAATTGAGCCAATTGAACCAGCGATCTGTGATGTTGGTATCACCCCAAGAAACCCAAGGCGAATAAGCGACGTAGCACGCAAGCCGCTTTGTATAAAGTCACGATCACTTGCTAGGACAACATCATCAAAACCTTTAACTTCATGCTGTAGCTGTGTGGAAATACCACAAACAAGTAGATCATTAAATGGTGGGAGTACGCGTAAGACAAGACAGGGACGTACTTTCAACTGTCCATCAACTTGAGGCAAGGGTACTAAAACAACATCACCCTCGGTCATAAGCAGGGTTATGAACTTTAATGTCAGTTAGGTCGTAGTCTTCTTCGTCGTCACCGTACGCTCGAGCCAAGCCTTGTAAAGACACCTGCAACCACGCCTGACGCTCAGCATCTTGAGAACCCAACACCGTGACCATGAGTTTAGTGTTTGGCGCAAGCTCCAGTGGCTCATCTAGTTGAATGTGCTTACCATCAAAGTGAGCAGTTACAGACACGGTTTTCATGGCTTAATTGTAGCAGTAGTTAGTAGGCAGCATGTACATCAACGGTAAAACTTTCAGATGATGGCATGGGGACGGGTTCACCATCTTCAATCAAGCCTTTGAGATGAACCTCAATAGCCTCCGCAATAAGCTGCTTTACTTCGGTTTCTGATTCACCTGCGGCGATACAACCCGGTAGGTCAGGAACATATGCGCCATAACCTGTTTTGCTTTTTTCAATGATAACGACATATTTCACGTTCAACCTCACTACTTTAAGCCAGCTTGTTTAAGCACGCTACTTAACGTATCAACAGGAACATCCGCACTGGGTTTACCCGCAATTGTAACTGTACATGATTTTGTCGGATGCTTAAATTGTCGATGACTACCTTTCATACGTGCTTGTCGCCAACTGTCATTTTCAAGCAACTTTACCAGTTCACGTACTTTCACATTATTACATCACTTAATTTAGGGCTCTTTGCCCTGACCCTGCGCAATCTGAAACGCTTTCCACAACACAAACGATGTGAGCAAAATCGCTAACGCAAATTTCCACAGTAGCAGCATCCATACCTCCAAGCAATTTAAGCTGAGAATGTCATCCTCAACTAGGTAGCACTGTCTCAACTAAGTAGCAATATGTACCCTAGCTTACAGATGTAGCATATCTCAACTTAGTTTGCCAGAGACAAATAAGATATTAAGGTGCCAGAGACAAGTGAAGCATCAAGTTACTAGAGGTAGCGAGAATACTGCGATGTTGAGAGTAGATGATGTACTAGCTACGGACGATAGCCTCAGCTTCAATTTCAACTAAATAGTCACTGCCGACGAGTTTGGCTTGTACGAGGGTATTGGCTGGCAGAATGTCGCGGAAACGTTCGCCGTGAGCTTGGGCAATAGCCTCCCAATGAGCGAGGTCATCGACAAAAACCCGCGTGCGAATCACGTCTTCCAGCGTGCCACCGAGGGAGAGTAAGGCGGCCTCGAGCTTGTCAATCACAAAATGCGTCTGCGCGGCAGCATCTTTTCCACCAATAACTTGATCGCCATGACTCGCCGTTGTACCCGACACGTTGATGTGCTCACCAACCCGCACCGCACGGCAGTAACCTGCAAAGGTCTCCCAAGTTGTGCCACTGAGGACATAGGTTTTTTGAGGTATTTGAATGGGTTCAAACGGTGGCGGAAAACTTTTTAGGTGATGGCTCAAATCGCCGGATGCTGTTAAAAAAGGCGGTTTGCGGTATTCGTCGCCGCAGTCACCGGGGATGGGGGAAAGCTTGGCGAGACTGCCCTCGAGCATCCCTTTATCTTCCTCACTCAGCGAAAATTCAAAGAGCTTGAGCGTATCTTCTACGTGATTACGTTGCCCCAAGCGCGCCCCAACGATGATGGCTCCGACCGCAGGTTGCTCGAGCACATAGCGCGAGGCCACGTTAGCCATCGACACCTCATTGCGTGTAGCAATTTCGTGAACTGTGTCCAGCACATCTTGAAACACCTTCCAGCCTCCTGCTTGGTCAATAAAGCGGGCGTACTTCATCTGCGACCAGGTGGCATCATCTTCCCTAGGTTCGGGGTGACCGCGCCAGCGCTCAGTCAGCAGACCACCTGCCACTGTGCCGTAGGCAAGCAGGTTGATGCCATGCTCGAGGCACACTTTTGCTAGCGCACCTTGTGCCCGCCTATCAATAAGCGAACAACTCACTTGGTTAGACACAACCTCAATCCCACTATGAAGGACCATGTTGAGGTGGGCAGCATCCACATTGGTAAGCCCCAAATTAGCAATGAGCCCCTCGTCTTTAAGCTCTTGCAACCAGCCTAGACAGTCTAGCCAGCGGGCGTCCGCATAGCGCCACGTGTGAAATTGTAAGAGGTCTAGGCGTTCGCTGTTCATGCGTTTGAGCGCGCGTTCAACAGCCTCGCGGGTAGCCTCCTTGGTCATAGCATCCGGCTCGGGAACCCATTTGGTGAGCATTTGCACGCCACCTTCACCAAATTGCGCGCGGTACTGTCCGGCGATGTCCTCAGCAGAGCCGTAATGGTCGGCCATGTCAAAGGTGGTCAGACCCGCCTTAACATAGGGCTGCATGGCGCTAGCGAGGGAGGCTAGCTCGAGCTTACTCCCATCCCTTTCCATGTCGGCAATTTGCCACAGTCCGGTGATGACTTGGGCGGTGTTAAGGTTGGCTGTGAGTTGCGTGCGAGGCACAGATGATGTCATGGAACTCCCTAAACGAAATACTTAGATGGATTTAGATGATTTTGGGGGGTGTGCTGATGGTGATGAGCACTGCTTCGCCATCCCCTGTGTTGTCGTAGCGGTGGCTGAGTGAGCTTGGGTAGTAGGCGGCGTCACCTACGTTTAGCGTGACGCATTGCTCGAGGTTTACGGTGAGCTGAATCTGCCCAGCTAAAACGTAAATAAACTCCTCACCTGGGTGTCCTACAGCGTTGTTGTGACTGCTCCCCGGCGCAAGTTGCATCAAGACAGGTTGAATGCGTCGGTGTAAGTCTTTAGTGAGCAGATGTGCGCGCACGTCGCCATCAAACCCACGAATAGCAGGTCCTTGCCCGTCTTTGACGACATGAATAAGTGAGGTTGTGTCTGCTGCCGGCAGTAAGTCCGATGCACGCAAGCCAAATAGCTCAGCAATGCGGTCCAGTTTGTTGGCGGAGATATTGGTGTGACCATTCTCGAGCATCGAAATAAACGACTTGGACACACCTGCGAGGGTAGCAAGTTGCGCGATGGTGTAGCCCTTAGAACTGCGCATTGCCCGAATGCGTTGTCCGAGTTGTGGCTGACTCATGAGCTCTGCCTCATGAGCCCTGCCTTGGATTGAGGGCATCCCGCAGACCATCCCCCATGAAGTTAATAGCAAGTACGGTGATGAAGATGGCCGCACCCGGCGGAACCCATAACCACGGTTGGGATTGCAGAACGGTGAAGTTGCGAGCGTCCGCTAGCATGTTGCCCCAGGACGCAATGGGTTGTTGCACGCCCAAGCCTAAAAATGACAAAGCTGATTCAGTCAGGATGGCCTCAGCAACACCAAGTGTAGCCTGCACAATGATGGGGGCAATGGCGTTCGGCATCAAATGTTGCAGCATGATGCGAATGTTACCTGCACCAAGTGCGTGTGCGCCTTCGATAAAATCCACGTGACTGAGGCGCAAAACCTCCGCACGCATGAGTCTAAACGTCGGCATCCAACTGAGTAGCCCAATAACTGCCATCACGTTAAAGATAGACGGGCGCACAAAGCTCGAGACCGTCAAAATTAAAAATAGCGCTGGGAAGGTACTCACAGCATCGGCAAAGCGCGACAAAAGTGCATCAGCTAGTCCGCCAAAATAGCCTGCCAGCACACCTAAAAGTGAGCCCAATACAATGGCAATAGATGCCGACACCAGCCCGATGGTGAGCGAAATACGTCCACCGAAGATAAGTCTCGAGAGTACATCTCTGCCGATGGCATCAGTACCAAGTAAAAAAACTGGACTAGGTGGTGCTTCAAACTCGAGCAGGCCGTCTTCTGTCATGGCCAGGTCATACGGGTCGTAAGGTGCTAAGACGGGTGCAAAGATCGCTGTGAGCATCAGCAATATAAGGACGCCCCCGCTGATAACAGCGAGTTTGTGACTCATAAAGTTGCGCCATACCCGCCGTTTAATGGGTTGTTTGAGCGGTGTAGATGAAAGACTGATCGATGTCATAAATGGCTAGAGGTAACGAATCCGCGGGTCAGCCAGCGCATAAAGACTATCTGCTAGCAAACTCCCGAGCAGCACGAGGATGGCTGCAAATAAGTTGATGCCCATTGCGACTGGGTAATCACGCGCAAAGACTGACTCAACGAGTAACCGCCCCATGCCGGGCCAGGCAAAAATAACCTCAACAATCACTGAGCCACTAAAAAAACGCGGCAAGGCTACACCCAGCAGCGTGATGATAGGTAACCAACTGTTGCGCAGCGCGTGTAAAGTCAGCACGTGTATGTCTTTGAGGCCCTTGCTTTTCGCCGTGCGAATGTAATCTTGCTGGAGTGACTCACTAACGGCAGAGCGCACGTGCCGCACCAGTTCAGCAACACCTGTAAAGGTTAAAACGGTGACGGGTAGCACAAGATGCCGCATTCGGTTAGCAACTAGCGCCCAACCTTCAAAGTCTTGCTGATAACTTTCCAGTCCAGAGGTGGGGAGCCAACCAAGTTGCACGGCGAACACGTAAATCAGCGTAAGGGCAAAGAAAAAACTAGGGATGGAGATACCCGCAAACGCTAAAAATGTGGCGAGGTAATCCACTGGCGAGTAAGGACGCGCTGCTGACACAATGCCGATGAGGAGCGCAAGAACCAGCATTAGCGTAAACGCAACTGCCATGAGGCTCACCGTGGGGATGAGGCGGTTAGCGATGAGCTCGAGCACGCCTTCTCCCGTTTTAATCGAATACCCTAAGTTCCCGTTCACCACAGCACCCAACCAACGCACATATTGTACATACGCAGGTTGATCTAAACCCAAAGATGCTTCTGCCTTGGCAAGTTCCGAGGGCGGAATACGCGGGTCAATAAACGTGCTCATGGCGTTACCTGGTGCCATCGTCATCATCACAAAGCTGATGAACGTGACGATGAGCAGGATAAACACCGATTGGAGGAGGCGGCGGAAGATGAAGGTGGCCATGGGTTAGTGGGGGGGTGCTGGGGGAGTTGGCATGTTTGAGTAGTTTTTGGGATGGGGGAAAGGGAGAATGGGAGAGAGGGAGAAGTTTTTAGCGTAATTGAGGTGAGAAAGGCTCGAGCCACCTCAACATCATGTATTGAAAGCAGCCTCGAGCCCATCCCCAACTTCAAAAAACTAACGCAACTTACTCCTGAATCCACCAATTCGTTGCATTCACATTCACGCCGCGAATATCTGGCCCAAAACCTTGCAACCTCGGCCCACTCGCATAAATATCTTGCTGTTGGTAGAGCGGAATCCACGGCAAGTCAGCCCGCATCACCTTGGCAAAGTCGTGGTAAAGCTCAGTGCGCATGTCGCTATCAAGCGTGCTTTGTCCACTTCTTAGCAGAGTTTCAACCTCAGCATCTACATAACCCGTAAAGTTGAATCCGTTAGGTGGCATGTCGCTTTCCACAAAATAAGACAAATACTCGTTCGGGTCACGTGAAATGCCGTAGCCGAGCAAAAACATATCAAACTCGTCGGGGCGCACTTCGCGAGGTGTGCCGTCTTCATCTCTTGGTAGCAAGTAAGTGACTAAGGTGGCAAAGTCCATCGCTTGAAGGTCTACCTTAATGCCAATTTGCCGCAAGTTTGCTTGAATGAGCGGCGCACTGCGCTCGCGAACTTGGTTACCCGTTGGGTAAAAAATAGTAAAGCTGAGGCTTTGACCATCTTTACTGCGCACGCCACCGTCCAGTTCCCAGCCTGCTTCATCAAGAATAGCGTTCGCCATCTCCACGTCGTAGGTGATGGTCTCAACGTCTTGTGGATACGACCAGTGATTGGGTGGGAAAATCGTGTCTAGTGTACGCCCGTAGCCGCGCACAAGCCCGTCTACCATGGCATCTCGGTTGAGGGCGTGAGCAATAGCCTCACGTACTTCAAATTGCGACAAAATAGGGTGACGCAGGTTGAACCCAAGATACTGGAAAGACAGCGAATCAACAATCATCACGTCAGCAGCGTCATCATCTTCAACGCTGTCCACGCTGTTAATGGGAACTTGGGTCGCATCAATTTCGCCACTTAGCAACGCAGCCAGCATGGTGTTTTGATCGCCAAAACGAATGATGACGCGGTCGAGGCAAGGACGGCCAGCGTGGTAGGCCTCGTTGGCGACAAGCTCCACCAACTCACCTGAGCGGTACTCAACAAATGCAAACGGCCCTGAGCCAAGTGGGTTGCGGTTAGTAGCATCTTCTTGCCACTCAGATACAGCAACTTCTCCATAGATGTGCTCTGGCAAAATGAATACACCAGCGATGGTTGCTAAAAAAGGCGCAAACGGATCGCTAGTGGTAAACGAAATGGTGAGGTCGTCTATTACGTTGATGCCGCTGACGCTATCTGCCCCACCTTGGTTATAGGCTTCTGCTCCCTCGAGCACAGCCACCTCAGCATAGCGCCCACCGTCATAACCGGGGTCAGCCATAGACGTATAGGTATAGGCAACGTCATTTGCAGTTAGCGGCGTGCCATCGTGCCAGGTGAGCCCTTCTTGCAAGGTAAAGGTGATGGTGCGCTGGTCGTCACTGACTTCCCACGACTCTGCCAAGTCAGAAATAAACGACAAGTCTTCGGTGGTGGTAATGAGCGACGAAAAGACTAATTCTTGAATATTTTCATCGTACTGAGTTGGAAAAATAAGCGGGTTGAGGTTGCCGGGTTCGCTCCACTGAGCAATGGTTGCTGTGCCACCAACTGCTGGGCAGGTTTGCGCAAAACTCCAACCGATGAGCGCCGCCATCAAAACAGCAGCAAGTTTCCTAGTCATAATGTATCTAAAGCTCATGTAAGCCTCCTAATGAATTGAGGGATAGTGTTGTCATCCAAATACAGGTGATAGTAGGTTGTTGTAGGTCTCGAGGTTATCTCTGGTTAACTGATGTGACGCTGTCTGTACATCAAGCTTTATCTTTGAGCCTAACTTCGATAAGAGAGATTTGAAATATTAACAGAAAATATGCAAGCAAATATCAAACGTTAGACCGTCCAGAGTGAGGTTTGGCGCTTACTCAACCACTGCGCTCCTTTCTCGGTGATGAGGATGTTTTCTTCAACTAACATAGAGGGTTTGTGAGGAGATTGCAGGATAGTGGGCTCGAGCGTAAACACATTACCGACCTCGAGCGGAATATACGGCGCATCACCATAACGTTCCCAACGCGGTCCTAAAATAGCCCCACCATCATGAATGTGCCGCCCAATTTGATGCCCCGTTGCATGGGAAATTTCTGGATAGCCATTACTTAAATGATGTTGCCGTGCAACGTCATCCACCTGCCAGCCTTCAAGTCCCGGCTTCACAGCTTCAAAGGCCTTGCTGATAGCATCAAATGCAGACTGGAACGCTAGCTGTTCAGCTTCAGGAGCATTACTTTCATCTGGTCTTCTAAAGTAAATGGTGCGTGCCAAGTCTGAGCAGTAGCCTTCAAAAAAAAGTCCGTGGTCGAGGATGACGAGGTCGCCACCTTGCACACGGTCATCGCCCGGGGCACGGTGAGCAAGCCCCACGCGGTTAATGCATACGAGCGCACCACCGTAGTCACCAAGTTCCATCTCAAAGCCCATGTCAGCAGTGATCTCGAGCATCTTAGCTTGAATCTCACGCTCACTTTGCCCAACTTGAAGTGTTGGTAAAAGTTTGTCATAGAGGGTGTTACTTGCCTCAATAGCCACTTTGAGACGACGCACTTCTTCAGGTGTTTTACAACCCCGTACCTTGGCGAGGTGGGGCACGCTAGACATCAATGTCGCATCTGGCAAAACCTCATCACAGAGTTTTTGGAGCCGTAAAAACTGCCCGTGGGTAAGTCCATCACTCAAATGATCGGTTTCTGAAAAGTTGATATAGATGGTTTTGGGGCTTAACTTCACAAGGGATGCTTTGAGAGCATCCTCGAAAGATTTTTCATACGACTGAATGTCATTGAATACGCCTAAACGTTCCACATGACCTTCGTCGTAGTTAGCAACAATGGACAGCACGCCCGCGTCTGGGTGCAACATAAACGCAGCGTTGCCACTGACCGAGGCATCAAAAAGCAGTTTGGTAGCTGGGTCGCTACCTTCTCTGGTTAAAGTAAGCCATAGACTATCAGCCTCTAACAAGGCTCGAGCTTGCTGGGATTTTTCAACGCCTAGCGTGGACATGTGGAGGCATCAGCTTTCTTTGAGGATGTGCTCAGATGAAAAAAGATGCATTATTGTATGTTGTAGGAAAGCTGAAGTCAATATATTGAACAAAGTTCAGTATATACTGCAACCCGATCAAAACTTGCGGTGATACGGATTCCGGGTGACTGGACCTACTACAGTTGCTTAAGGATGACCAAAGTCACATCGTCGTGAATGACCTTATCGCCTATAAAATGTTCTAAATCTGCTAGCACAGCCCACTTGATCTGCTCAGTGGACTTATGCCATGCCCTTTGGATACAGTCAATAAGCCGGGCTAGACCATACATTTGGTGGCGGTCGTTTTCAGCTTCGGTGATACCGTCGGTGTAGAGCACCACGCCGTCACCTGCGTGTAGGGTTAGCGCTAGTGAGTTAACCCATTGACCGATGTCTTCTTCTAGAGCGACGGGAAAACCTAGGTCTATGGTGTCGTATTCCTCGACAGTGCCATCTGCCCGAAAGACCAGAAGTGCTTCGTGTTGCCCACAAAAGCGCAAATATCCCTCACCTGCACCGGAAATATTTGCATTGTGCTGCAGGTCACTGGGCGCAGGTGGTTGGTAGTAATAGTCCAGCAAGCCAAGGGTGAGGCTACGCTCGGCCCCCATGCGCAAGACGTTGGCATATAAACTTCGGTTTAGAACTGTAAGTACTGTTTCGATGTCGCTAATACCCGCCTCGAGCAAAGTTTTAATGCCCATCTGCGTCATAAGCATGAGCATGCCACTCTCCAAACCATGCCCAGTTATGTCGCCAATGCCAATAGTCACGTGGTGGTTATCAACGTGTTGACGAGACGAAGTGTGGCTTGTTTCGTTTCTGGTAAGCACATCATAATAGTCGCCGCCAACTTCGCTAGCTGGTTCCATGGCGGCTGAAATGCTGATGTGGTCAAATACATTTAACTCGTCTTGGTTTGGTAGGAGCATTTCTTGTAAGCGTCTCGTTGTTTGTAACTCGTCTTCCATACGAGTGTTTTCAGCATGTAGACGCTGGTTAAGGTCAGCGATTTGGGAACTTGCTTTTTGTAAAGACAGGCTACGATCGCGTAAATCCGTTTCTATCTTGGCACTGCGCCTAGACAGTAGTAGTGCTTGGGATGCTAAGAAGAAATAAGTTGCGTACTGCGCAACTAGAAATCTATTCCTCATAAAAAAACTCTCGGGCGGTAGCCCTAGTAAGTCTACATATTCTGCCGCCAGCGTAAGACCTGTTGCAGCAGCAATACCGACAAAGAGTAACTTGGCGTTGTCGCGCCGGCGGATGAGCGACACACACGCTGCTACCAGCGCGTAAACCAAATACGCAAAGAAAATATAGTGATCGTTCCTAAATGTAATGAGTGCAAAACGTAAAGGTAGCACCAAGTTCGCGGCAATAAAAAGAAGACTTGGGATAGCAAAAATACGAACGACGCGCTTAGGATATTCGTGTGGGAAAAGTTCCCGACCGTAAAAAAGTGCTGTAAGCACAATACCCAAAGTTAAACTTTGATCGAAGCGAAGGCGGAACAGCCAAGACGCTCGAGCGACAACACCAAACCCGTTTTCACTCAAGGTGAAAACATCTAGAAATAAAACCAGGCAAAGCCCACTAAAAAACAAGGTATCTTTTTTGCGCCTATTGAGTCCTGCTATACCGGCACAAAAAATGCATAGTGCTCCGTAGACACCTAGGGCAACAGCGTTGTTAGCTAATCTTACGCGGCTAACGGTTTGAATGTCTTCAGTATGCCATAGCTCTATGCCAACAGACCTGCCAGATGCCAAACTGGTTTCAGGAAACTCAAAGTTTGACATATGAAAGACAATTGTCAAGCGGTTACTAGTTAATCCGCTCAGGTGAACAATCTTGTGCTCGTAGGCAATTTGGCTTGCTGCGGCTGTCTCGCCAATTGTGCCGTTTTGAGCTACACGTTCGCCATTGACATAAAGGTCATAGGCAACGTATCTAGGTGAAATCTCGAGCGAATAGCGGGTAGCTGTTTCAGGTAGGGTAATCTCCATACGGTAGCTGCCATAACCGTACTGTGATAGTGAGTCGTCCTCTTCCCAGATGTCGTCCGAACTAAGAAATCGCATTGCAGGGGCGCTACTTAAGGGATCAATAAATTCATTTGGAAAAAATGCCCATGTACCTGTGACATCAATGACGCCGTGACTTGCTAAATCTAAGTTAGATACATCCAAAACACCTTCAGTACCCTTGGTAATGTTTGTATAGCCGCACGAGAAAATGATTAGGATAAGGCAACTTAAGCTCCGTAACAACAACTTTTGCAATTTCGGTAATACCATGACATGCTCCTGATTGGTGCTAGTTGCATAAAAGCAACAATGTATGACTATACTCGAGCCTACGCTACAAAATGTAACTAGTTTAACCTTTCCGTGTATATTTAGTTTTGTAAACAAATAAGCTTACTTATATAAGTGGGGGATAAAAGATGCCAACAAATCAAGCAGATTGGTACAAAGACGCCGTCTTATACGAACTTTATGTACGCGCTTACCGCGATAGTGATGGCGACGGCCATGGCGATTTACGCGGTGTAATTGAAAAACTGGATTATGTTAAAAGCCTCGGCGTAGACGCCATTTGGCTACTCCCTTTGATGCCTTCACCTCTACGCGATGACGGTTACGATGTGAGCGATTTTTATAGCATTCACGAAAATTATGGCACCCTAGAGGACTTCAACGTGCTTGTTCAAGAAGCCCACGCACGCGGCCTTAAAGTCATTGTTGAGTTAATTATGAACCACACTAGCAGCGAGCACCCGTGGTTTCAGGAAAGCCGCAGCAGCAAAGACAATCCCAAGCGCGATTGGTATGTCTGGAGTGACAGCGACGAGAAATATGCGGGTACACGGGTCATTTTTATAGATACTGAAGGCTCCAACTGGACCAAAGATGAGCCAACTGGGGAGTACTACTGGCACCGCTTTTTTAGCCATCAGCCAGACTTAAACTACGACAATCCAGACGTTCAAGCAGAGATGAAAAAGGTCGTCAAGTTTTGGCTTGACTTAGGTGTAGATGGCTTTCGGATGGACGCTATTCCGTACCTATTTGAGCGTGAAGGCACAAACAACGAAAACATCGCAGAGACGCATGAGTTTTTGAAAGACTTGCGCGCCTACGTTGATAGCCTCAAACCGGATTGTTTTTTGCTAGGTGAGGTGAACCAGTGGCCAGAAGATACCTTGCCCTATTTTGGGGATGGTACGGATGAAATGCCTATGTTGTTTCACTTTCCAGTGATGCCGCGTTTATATAAAGCAGTTGCCGAGGGTAAGCGCGATAGCGTCTCGTGGATTATGGCCAACACGCCAGACATTCCCGAAACCTGCCAGTGGGTGGTGTTTTTGCGCAATCACGACGAGCTAACGCTCGAGATGGTCACAGAAGAAGAGCGCGCGTTCATGTACAAAACCTATGCCCCTGACCCCGAGATGAAAAAGAACGTGGGCATCCGCCGCCGTTTAGCGCCACTACTTGGCAACGACCAACGCAAACTCAAGCTCATGAACTCTATGCTCATGACCTTACCCGGCACGCCCATTATTTACTACGGGGACGAACTTGGTATGGGCGATAACATTGCGCTGTACGACCGCAATGGTGTGCGCACGCCTATGCAGTGGGACAACAGCCGCAACGCTGGCTTTAGTGAGGCGGGTAACCTCTACGCGCCAGTGATTGCAGACGCACATTTTGGCTATGAATGGGTGAACGTTGCTGCCCAAAACCAAGACCCAGAAAGCCCACTGAACTTTATGCGCAAGTTAATGAAGGTTCGTAAGCAACACCCAGCGCTGGGGCGCGGGACGTTTGAAATTTTAGAGCCGGAAAATAAAGCAATCTTGCCATTCCTCAATGTAAGTGATGACGATGTTGTCATCGCACTGCATAATTTGTCGGTAGATGCTCAGACTGTAAGTTTAGATTTAAGCCGCTACAATGGGCAAACGTTAACAGACTGCTTCAGTGGAGACAGCATAGGACAAGCAAGTGCGGCAACTGAGGTGAGACTCGAGCCTTATCAATTTATGTGGTACAGCATTCACCCTTAAGTGGGCAGACAGTAGGCATCCCCAACGTTCATAAGCGAGGTTCACGTCTTCACTAGGCGTGACCTCATGAGAACGTTAGCAGACCTTTAATCACACCTGTTTCTGGTTTCGTCCAACTTTCAAATTGTGTTACCAACGCTTCTGGACTAGCTCGGTGGGTAATCCAAGGACGTACATCAACAGCTTTGGTCGTAAGGGCGTTAATCACGGTTGCAAAGTCGTCTGGTGTAGCGTTGCGGCTGCAGTGAATGCTGAGCTCTTTGGAATGAATTGTTGGGTTATACAAACTTATATCACCTTTGGTATGACCCACAAACACAAGTTGCCCGCCGTGAGCCACGTAATTCGCAGAGGCACGCATTGCAGCGGCGTTCCCGGTAGCATCAAACACAACTGTTGGAAGGTCACCTGCCAACTCGCGTGTGAGTATGCTGATGACATCATCTTGTCCGTGAATGGTTTTAGCTAGACCTAGTTTGGTGACAAACTCGAGCCTCACCTCACTTACATCTAGCACTAACACCTGCGCGGCAGTTTGAGCCGCAAACGCCGTTGTCCCTAAGCCAATAGGCCCCGCACCCACAACTAGCACGGTGTCTTCCTCTGTTAACCTTGCCCGCTGCACTGCGTGCGCGCCAATTGCCAGCATTTCTACTTGTGCTAGTTCCTCGAGGCTCAAATCCGCTTTGTAAAGGTTAGCCGCAGACACCACAAACTGCTCACGCATCCCACCATCTATATGAACACCTAGCACCTGCAGGTTGACGCAGCAGTTAGGTTTACCTCGGTCACACGCGCTACACGTACCCGTGACCAAGTAGGGGTTGACCGCTGCATAGTCACCTATATCAATGCCAATCTGGGCCGCATTTTTTCCCAGGGCAACAACCTCTACCGCCAGTTCATGCCCCAAAATACGTGGGTAGCTAAAAAAGTTTTGATGCCCCTGAAAAGCGTGTAAATCCGTGCCACAAATGCCAACTCTATGGACTTTGACAAGCGCATCGTTTGCAGCAAGGTCACTCGCTTGGGGTGCATTACGGTCGCTGAGTTCTAACTTAAACGGTTCAATTAGGCTGATGGTTTTCATTATGCTCCTCAATTCTGCGTCTTAGACATGAAGCTGTACGTTGTACTAACTCAATAGAGTTAGCTCGAGGCTCCCGCCAATTTCAATGATGAGCTTACGAGGGTGGATAACACGCTTTTGCCCAGTTACAGTGCCAAACTTGTCTCGAGCTATCATCTCAAACTGACCTTCACAGGCATCTATATAGACTGCATTTTGGGTACTGGCGTTCAAAATCCAACACGCTGTGTCTTCAAGCTGTATAGGCACATCATCATAAAGGGCAGCGATGGTTTCTTGCTGTCCTCTAAAGTAAATAAGCGGGTTTGCACCCTGTTTGAAGATAGGCTCAAAATGGCCATGAGTCAACGTATCTCGGTGCTGGTTGTAAAACCCAAGCCAATAACGAAGCAGCTCGAGGTGTGCTTTTGGGTATTTATCCAGCTCAATAGACACCATCGGCACAGCAGCTAACAAGTTAATAAGATGTACAGCCACGTTTTCAGGACTATCCTCAGGATGCCACAAACCGGGGTCAGTGTGTACTGCTCGGTCAGATGCTAGCAGTCGCAACAACACTGCTTGCCAGCGGTTCAAACTTGGGTTGATGGGTACATCTGAGCTGCGGTACATATTTGCGTAACTGCGTGAGGCAAGGTTGGTGTAGGTATTGCGAAACTCGATTAGTAGGTCTGGTTTAACCTGTTGTAACTTGCTTATCACCGTTTGTAAAGTTTCAGAGATGGCGTTTCCAAGTGTTGACTCACGGCTACCTTGGGTTCGGGTGCTAGTCGGTTTTACAGCATCAATAAAATCTAGCTTAAAGCCGTCAAGGTCGTAATCTTTGATAAGGGTTATCAGTGTGTCAGTAATAACTTGTCCGGTCGCTCCGTGCCACGGTGATAGATTATGAAACCGCTCGAGCTTCTGCCCAATCGTCAGTAAGTCCTTATATTCCTCTGCTTTTGGACTGTCATAGCCCACCATAAACGGCGCAACCCACAACAGATAACGAAACCCCAACGCTTTGACTGCGGCAACATGTGCTCTAAAATCAGGAAACTTGCTAGCCTCAGGTTGCCACTGCCCCACATAACGGTAATCGCCAAATAGCCCCTTGTCAGTGGGTAAAAACCAACCATCGTCGGTAATGAGTGTCTTAAAACCGAGGTCTTTGGCGATAGCAAGGTTACGCATAAGCCAATCGTGATTCACATCGTGATGAATGGCTGTCCAACTGCAAAAAACCGGGTCAAAGGCGCTATCTGGCACAGGCATGAGCTTGGGTTGGGTGTGTTCATCCACCCAACTGCGGTAATCAGCTAGGACGGTGTACCAAGGTTGATGAGGTGGTGTTGGCTGCGCCTCAGGTACATCTGCCCTAAAGATGTACAAAGATTCTTGCCATGTGCCTTCGCTTACAAGGGTTTGACCGTTGCCCGTCCCCGGTTTATCAAGTTTAAAGTGATAGCAGCGTGTTGCTTCATCAAGATAGCTGTGTAAACTCACCTCGTTGTATTGGTCTAAAAGCCCAAAGGCAGCTCGAGCACTGCCATTCCGGTGAGTTAGAGCAATAAACGGCAAACCCGTATTAGCCGCCACCACCCGTGTTCGTTTGTTGAACGGTAAATAACTAAGTTCGTGAGTAGGGTTTCCACCAAAGTACAAGCCGTGCATATCTGCAACCGGCACTTGCCATGTGATGGCGAGGGAGTTTAGCTCGAGCGTCTTTGTTTCTTGATAGTTCTCTCGACAACCCACACGAATATCCAGCACACAACTTGTACTACTGAGCTGTGTCACCGAGGTATTGAGCTCGAGCCCCTCCTCATTCACTGCATCTACACAAATATTGAAGCTGAATCCTAGCGCCTGTTGTCTGCAATATGTCATGTCCAACTCCAAAACTTAAATCCCACACCCAACGTTTAACAAACGTCACAGGGTATGAAACAAGGTCACTTGACTTACGTTGTGTTGCAATATACACTGACAAAAGCACATAAGTAAAACGATTTACTCTTTGAGTATTTAGCGTAGCGTTTAGCTAAATATCTTATTCGTCTCAGTGTTTAGACATATTTGACTGCTTAGACCTATTTGGCTGCTTGGCATCATAAATACGTTCAAGCATCAATATTGCTAACACTGTCATTCTGAGATGTTGACGGTTCGAAGTCATATCTTCGCAATTATCTTTGTGGTTGGTTTTAGGCCATCCAAGTCTCAAGTTGTTGGATTCTCAAGTCATTGGATTTTTAGCTATCTCGTTATGAGGAAAGGAATCATCATGAATAAACGGGTGTATACGGTTATCCTTAGCTCTCTAGTTCTTGTGCTCAGTAGCGCAGTTGCCCAAGTTGAACTCACCGTAGCAGGGTGGTCGTCCAGCCCTGAGGAGCAGGCGTTTTTGGATGCCCAATTAGCTGCGTTCACTGAAGCAACGGGTATTGCAGTGGAGTTTGTAGCCTCACCTGATTACACCACTACGCAACAAACTGCCTTTGCCAGCGGTGACTATGCCAATGTGTTTTATGTGGATAGCTCCAAGCTCTCCGACTGGGTTGCTGCGGGCGTTGTGGCTGATGGTACAGGTCAAATTGAAACGCCTGAAGGCATCTACCCTGCCCTGCTAGACGTATTCACGGTTGATGGTGCCACTTACTGCCCTCCCAAAGACTATGCAACCATGGGTTTGCAGTACAACAAAGACTTATTTGATGCTGCTGGTGTCGCCTACCCTACCAATGACTGGACTTGGGACGATCTACGCGCTGCTGCCGAAGCCCTCACAGATGCTGAGGCTGGCATCATTGGGCTTATCACCCCGGCTGATTTACCGCGCTTTTTACCCTTTATGTACCAAGCAGGTGGAGATTTGTTTGATGATGACGGTAACTATGCCTTTGATAGTGATGCCACCCGAGTTGCGCTCGAGTACTACATGAGCTTTGCCCAAGATGGCATTGGCGGCGCGCCTAGTGCAGTGGATGCTGGTTGGGGCGGCGAGGCGTTTGCAAGTGGCCGGGCAGCTATGGCTATGGAAGGTAACTGGGTCATCAACTTCATGTTGCAAAACGCACCGGACATCAACTGGGGTGTGACCGAATTACCCGCTGGTCCTGCTGGTCAAAGCACCATGGCGTTTAGCGTCTGCTACGGCGTTGCTGCTGACAACGACCACCCCGAAGAGTCTTGGCAACTGGTTAACTTTTTAACCGGTGAAGACGGTGCTGCGTTTGTGGGTGAAACAACCTTCGGTTCAGCTCCCGCGCGACCATCTGCTGAGGACATCTATGTAAGCACCTGGGTTCCGCGCGCTGAAGGCACTGGCTTCGATGCTGCTAGCGTACAAAATTTCTTAAATGGCACTGCCTACGCTGAGCGTTGGGTCTTGCCCGTTGGCTTCCAAGTTTTTACAGATACCTTCAACAGTACCCTCCAACAGGGCTTTGAAGCCTCAGTTGATGCTGACTTTATCGTTGAAGAAGTGAGCTTAGTAGCTGAAGAAGTTCTCAGCGAATAAAGCTAAACGTATGGATGTGCAACCTTCTGCTACTGGTGGGTTGTACATCTTTTGTTTGTATTGCCTGATGACGAACGACGAACGCATCTGATGACATCGTCTTGAGATTCGTTAAGTAGCAATCTTTGAGAATACAGAGCCATAAATGCATTAAAGGTGGACGTATCTTTCATTCCAAGATAAGGTTGTTGTCACGATTTAGATAAGCTTCAAGTTGTGAAAGCCTCGAGCCTCACATCTCTGTATTGGCAATGTCATAAACATCGAATGCCCAAAGCCAATACAAACGAGGACATTATTCCTGCCAATTTTAAGGCAAAATATTCTTGACACCATCTCAAAAATCTACTGACTAAGGTCTTATCAATCCCATATGGCAACCAATTCTTTACAACGCTTAAAACGCAATGACGCCCTGGCTGGTTACGGGTTCATGACGCCGGCGTTGATTGTTTTTTTGGTCTTTTTATTTTTGCCCATCTTTTTTGCTATTTTTGTGAGCTTTACCAACTGGAACGGCATCACCCCGTTTCGGCAAGAGGGTGCGTACGAGTTTGTAGGCTTTGAAAATTACTATAATCTGCTGATTAAACGCGGCATTCGTCAAAAAGATTTTTACAACTCGCTCAAAAACACGGTTTACTACGCGCTTGGTGTAGTCCCTTTCCAAACGCTGTTTGCACTTATGCTGGCGGTGCTGGTGAATCAAAAGTGGTTGCGCGGCAAAGGTATTTTCCGGACGGCGTTTTACTTCCCCTCAGTGTCGTCCTCGGTGGTTATTTCGCTTATTTTTATGTGGTTATTTGGTAAAGGCGGCATCGTCAACATCGGTCTAAGTGCGCTGATTCCCGTTTATGAGCCAATTACTTGGCTGGATGACTCGAGGGGCATCATCCATGAGCTTTTAGGACTGTTTGGGATCACCCGCGCTACGGCTGGCGACTGGGTGAACATCCGCTTAGCGACCCTCACTCTATGGGAATGGATCAGCGGCCCCAGCATCACCTTACTGTTGATTATGATTCTGAACACGTGGACCACGATTGGCTCGCTCATGATTATTTACTTGGCAGCTCTGCAAGACATTCCCGAACAAATGCACGAAGCCGCCATGATCGACGGCGCAAACCGCTGGCAAGTGTTTCTCAAAATCACCGTGCCTATGCTCACGCCAGCAACGTTTTTTGTGGTCACGCTGGGGCTTATTAGCACCTTGCAAGTGTTTGACCAAATTTTTGTCATCACCAGTGGCGGCCCGGCTAAAACAACTATGACCATTGCCTACGGCGTTTACCAAAGCGGCTTTCGCAATTCGGATATGGGCTTAGCGGCGGCGTCTGCGTTGGTGCTTTTTGTGATTATTTTTGTGTTGACCCTAGTGCAACGACGCTTTGTGAAGGAATCACTATATTCATGAACGCGACGCCTCAAACAACCTTAGATAAATCGGAGACATCTAAATCAAGTTCGCTCAAACGCAGTATGACCGTTGTGCTTTACGGCGGGCTTATTGTACTGGCATTGCTCGAGTTCGGCCCTTTTATTCTCACATTAAGTAATTCCTTTAAGTGCTTACCCGCTATTCAAGCTGAACCGCAAGCGCTTATTCCACTACCGCCATTTGGGGTTGACTGCAGACTGCCTAACGGGGCGTCTTTACCCGCTTCAGCAACCACGACGCGACTAACGTTTAACCCTGGGCTTGAGGGCTACCGCAGAATCTTTCAGTTTAACCTTGACCGTTGGCTCATTAACTCTGTGATTTATTCGGTTAGTGTTACGTTGTTGCGGCTCATCATCGACTCGCTGGCAGGCTACGCGCTGGCACGTATTCGCTTTCCCGGTAACCGCGTTCTCTTTTTTCTAATCCTCGGTACCATGATGATTCCGGGCATTGTGCTGGTGATTCCGCGCTTTCTTATCTTAAAAGAACTTTCCCTCCTAAACACCTATCAAGGGCTTATTTTTGCGCTGGCAGCAGATGCGTTTGGCGTGTTTTTGATGAAACAATTTTTTGAATCTGTGCCCAAAGAAATTGAAGAAGCTGCCTTTGTAGATGGCGCGAACCGCCTCACTTTGTTTTTTCGGGTGGTGATGCCCATGGCCACACCAGCGCTAACCGCGCTGGCTATTTTTAGTTTTCAGGGTACGTGGAATGCATTTTTAGATCCGCTCATTATTGTGGGCGGGGATCAAGACTTACTCAATTTGCCACTCGGTCTGGCACTGTTGCGGGGGCAGTTTGGGGATACGCTCGAGTGGAACGTGTTCTTAGCGGGCTCGGTCATCACGACCCTTCCCTTGGCACTGGTGTTCTTTTTCTTTCAACGTTATTTTGTACAGGGAATCAGCTACAGCGGGTTGAAGGGTTAGGTGGGGATGTGCTCGAGTCCTTCCGCGTTACTCTCCGCACCCTAGCAGA
>JBCCOX010000017.1:0-19397 GCA_039025155.1 Deinococcota bacterium
AAAAATGGACGCGATTGGGGCCTACCTTATACTCAATGGGCAGAACTTGACGGGGCGCGTTTGCGTTACGGTATGTGTGGCACAGGTGAACCTGTTGTCGTTGTGCATGGTGTCAACATTGCTAATGCGGTGATACCGCCCTTTATGTTATACCCAAAGATATTTGAACATTACCAGTTTATTGGTTATTACCGAGCAGGCTATCATGGCAGTACTTGTGACAACGCCCAGGTGAGTATTGAAGACGGAGCAAAGCAGCTCGTACAGCTAGTTTCACACCTAGGTCTTGATAAAGTTCACTTGCTATCATTTTCGTTCGGTGGACTTATTGCGATGCAGGCCATGCTTTCATACCCTGATCTATTTCACACGTCGGTGATGATTGAACCTTATTTACCAAGAGAATCACAAGCTGCCATTGATGCCAACACCCGCGCCTATACCGAAGCATTTGCGTTGTATGAACAAGGTGACAAACTGGCCGCTTCACAACATTACCAACGCGCCATCTGTGGCGATAGCTTTTTGAGCAGTGTTGATCTCACCTGCAGTCGTGATGTATGGGACGAAGTCGAAGAAGCCGCCGATACAGTTTTCACCGTTGATATGCCCGCATATGTCAATTGGGCGTTTCGACCTTCTAAGGCTGATGAGTTTGTTGTCAACCAAAAACCTGATATGCCCGTTTTAGCGATGATGGGAACAGATAGCGAAAGCATCTTACCCGGTTTCCGGGATACCCAAGCATTTCTACTTGACTGGCTACCCCAAGCTGAACGCTGCGGCATCCCTTATGCTACCCACGGTATGCAACTTATGAATCCAGTGGCTGTTGCGAGTGCAAGCATGCAATTCTTGCAAAAACATCCTTTAAATTAAGGCATCTAAATTAAGGCATCTGCAAGCTTAGTTGATTTTACATTAAAAGCCGATATTCACAAAGATAAATGGGATTGATCTTAGCAAAAGTACGAGAAAGGATGAAACCTTGGAAATTTACAATGCGGCCAGTGGACGCGATTGGGGCGTACCGTTTGACCAGTGGGCAGAACTCGACGGGGTGCGTTTGCGCTACGGTAGTCATGGTACTGGCGAACCTGTTTTGGTGGTACATGGTGTCAACATTGCTGATTCAATCTTGCCACCTTTTATGTTATACCCCGAGATTTTTGAACACTACCAGTTTATCGGTTATTACCGGGCAGGCTATCACGGCAGTACCTGTGATGATGCACAGATTAGTATTGAAGCAGGGGCAAGACATCTCAAGCAGTTGCTCGAGCACTTAAACATCAATAAAGTACATCTACTATCTTTTTCGTTCGGTGGGCTTATCGCCATGCAAGCCATGCTTTCTTATCCGGACCTATTTCACACATCGGTGATGATTGAACCTTACTTACCCAAGCAGTCGCAAGCCGCCCTTGATGCCAACATGCATGCTTATCAACAAGCCCATGCGTTTTACGAACAGGGTGACAAACTTAAAGCAGCCCAAACCTACATGACTGCTATTGCTGGGCCAAGTTTTTTGGGCTGTATTGACCTCACCTGCTCACGTGATGTTTGGGATAAGGTTGTTGAGGCTACCGACACATTTTTCCAAATTGAAATGCCTGCCTATGCTAATTGGGCATTTCGCCCTTGGCATGCTGATGACTTTATTGTTAGCAAAAAGCCCGACATGCCCGTTTTGGCCATGATGGGTAGTGACAGCGAAAGCATCTTACCCGGTTTCCGGGAAACACAAACATTTTTGCTCGATTGGTTTCCCCAAGCTGAGCGCTGCGGCATCCCCTATGCTACTCACGGCGTGCAACTTATGAACCCAGTAGCTGCAGCTAGCGCCACACTGCGTTTTTTGCAAAAGCATCCCCTGACATAAGACCTAATCACCAAAGATGTATTTAGGAGGCGTAATCATGTCTAAAGAAAACATATTTACATTTTTTGAAGCCTGTGCCCAAGACGATACGCTACTCACTAAGATGGAGCACTTTTCTCTGCCCGAACTGCTCTTCCATGTACGCAATCATGGTTACAACATTGTCCAACAAGACCTTGTTGATCTTATTGGGGCAATGGAAGTGCATATCATCATGGAACGCGAAGGTGAGCAGATTGATGCGTTTAGCAGCCTTTGGCCGCGCATGTACGGTCAAACACGCTTACGTTATGTTGTAACTGAGCTTTACCAAACCCTATCTGCTGAAGAGCGCCAAACGCTGTTAGGAGCTTGAGATGGCACACGCTGAAGTTTTTCGTCTATTTCGTGACTTAGACACACAACCTAACACTGTCCAAGACTTGCGCAGCCAACCTAAAACAGCCCTACTTGACTATGCCAAAGGGGCTGGTTACACATTTAGCGATCACGAATTTGATGAAGCTATTTGGGGGTTGGAGATTTTTCTTGCAGGAAAATTGGATGAGCCTTTTGATTTTAATTTTAGCTTGTGGGAGACTATGTGGGGCAATTATTACCTCGAGTTTTTGGTTCAACACAGCGTTGGCGCTGCTAGCGAGCAAGACATTGAAGCATTTTTAAAGGAGCAAGCATGATTCATCAATTTATTTTTGCCGCCCCCAAACCCGGTATGAGCGCAGAAGCTTTTCAGGATTACTGGGTCAACAACCACGCAGTTAACTACGCGGCTAAAATTCCTCAGATTGTCCGCTATCTTATCGACACCCGCATTCCTTTTGAAGGTGACTATGGCACGCCCCAACTGCCTCACGAAGGCATTGCTGAAATTTGGTTGCGCAATGGCGAAGAGCAACTAGCCTCTTTGCAAACACCTGAATTCCTCGAGGGTGCCCGTTTGGATGAACCTAACTGGGCAGCCTTTTGGTTCACCATTGTGGTGGATACCCAAGCTCACGAAATCGTGGCTGGACCAGGCATGGTTGAAGGTGCCGACTGGATCAAGATGACCGTGCTCCTCAAACGCAAGCCGGGCATGTCTCTCGAAGCCTACCGCAAGCAAAGCCTTGGCGCATACGCTGAGACCGTCTCTCAGTTACCGGGTCTACGCCGCTACCTACACTGCCATACCCAAGACGGCGCGTACACCTTTGGTGAAGCCAACTTTGACAGTGTGGAGCAATACTTTTTCGACGACATTGACGCGCTTAAAGCTGCTTTTGCATCAGAGCAATACACGCATGTTCAAGCTGCTCGAGACACACTCATTGACCCCAAATATATCTTTTCAATGACGGCTAAAGAACATTGGGTCATTGGACCACCTTTACGAGAACCCAGCTAGCCAAAAAAGAATCACCCCAAACGCTGAGGGTAGCTACAAAGCTACTGCCTCAGCGTTTTGTTGTGGGTGGCTACATTGCCCGTTCAACCCGGATCAGATTCGTTGAGCCGCGCCGCCCAAAGGGTACACCTGCAGTAATCACATAGCGCTCGCCCGTAGCTTGCGCGCCGGTACGACTGCCAATAACCCGAATAGCCCTGTTGGCGTGGTCAACCATTTCTTCTACCGAAGAAATCTCTTCACTTAAATGGGTTACCACACCCCAAGCCACGCTAAGCTGCCTATAAGAGCGGCGGTTGGGGGTGACCGTTAGCACCAGCGCGTCGGGACGGTTGCGAGACACCCGCAGGGCAGTAGCCCCACTGGCACTAAAACAGACAATAATCGGCGCGGCTAAACTGTGAGCCATTTGGCAGGCACCAAGTGATACAGCATCAGCAATGGTTTCGTCTGGCTTGGGAAAACGCTGGCGGATGGCTTCACGGTATTGCGGGTCTGCTTCAACTGAAAGGGCAATGTTGACCATCATTTTGACGGCTTCTATGGGGTACTCGCCTACGGCGGTTTCAGCAGACAGCATAACGGCATCTGTCCCGTCGTAGATGGCGTTGGCAACATCACTTGCTTCTGCCCGGGTGGGTCTAGGGCTGGCGATCATGGACTCGAGCATCTGGGTAGCTGTCACCACCGGTTTACCCGCTTCAATACAGGCATTAATAAGGCGTTTTTGAATCACCGGCACGCGCTCCGGATCCATTTCTACACCTAAGTCACCCCGTGCCACCATGATGCCATCTACCTCACGCAAAACTTCTTCAAAGCGCTCCACGGCAGTTGGTTTTTCAATTTTGGCCATAAGCTTCGCGGTTGAACCTGCTTGAGCCATGTGATGGCGGGCAATCAAAATATCGTCGCGGCTGCGCACAAAACTCATGGCGAGCCAGTCAACGTCTAGCTCGACTCCAAAACGCAAGTCTTCCACGTCTTTATCGGTGAGTGCGGGAATGCTCAGTTCAGCATCGGGAATGTTGATGCCTTTGTTGTTGGATAGCACGCCGCCCAAGATCACTACAGTTTGAATCGTGTCATCTTGGATGCCGGTCACTTTGAGCGCTAAGCGGCCGTCGTCAAGGAGCAGGGCGTCACCTTCAGCCACATCGTTACAGAGGTTGCTGTAGGTCACGCCTACCCGAGTTTCGTCACCGGGGCTGTCGTCATCGCAAGTGAGGTTAAAGGTTTGCCCAACCTCGAGCTTGATCTTGCCTTCAGCAAAAGTAGCCGTGCGAATTTTGGGCCCCTGCAAGTCTTGTAAAATAGCAATGGGCTGGTTGAGTTTGTCACTGGTTTCCCGAATAAACTCAACATTGGCCCGGTGCATCTCTTGAGAGCCGTGTGAAAAGTTCAAGCGGAAGACGTTAACTCCTGCTTGAATCAACTTTTCAATCATCTCGGGGTTGCCGCTAGCTGGCCCCAACGTGGCGACGATCTTCGTTCGTCTTAAACGCTTCACGAAACCTTATACCCAGCAAACGCGCGACGCCCTAAATAAACAGCTTGTGGCCCTAGTTGCGCTTCAATGGTGAGCAAGCGATTGTATTTAGCAAGACGGTCACTGCGGCTTGCGGACCCCGTTTTAATTTGCCCAGCGTTGGTGGCAACGGCGAGGTCGGCAATAAAGGTGTCTTCAGTTTCACCGCTGCGGTGGCTAATCATGTTGCGGTAACCCGCGCTTTTAGCTAGTTCAATGGCGTCCATGGCTTCAGAGAGGCTGCCAATTTGATTCACCTTAACCAAAATAGCATTGCCCACGTGTTCGTCAATGCCGCGTTGCAAGCGCTTGGTGTTGGTCACAAACAGGTCATCCCCCACCAACTGACAGCGGTCACCTACGGCTTTGGTCAGGTCTGCCCAAGCGTCCCAATCGTCTTCGGCAAGGCCGTCTTCAATGGAAATGATGGGATAATTATCTACCCAGTTTTGCCAGTAAGCCACCATCTCGGCCGAGCTAAGCACTTTGCCTTCAGCTTTGAGGTGATACTTACCGTCTTCGTAAAACTCGGTTGAGGCAGGGTCTAAGGCGATGGAAATTTGCTCACCAGCAGTGTAGCCCGCGTTGCTGATAGCCTCGAGCAAGACCTCAATGGCTTCTTGATTCGATTTTAAGTCTGGCGCAAAGCCGCCTTCATCACCTACGGCAGTGTTGTAGCCGCGCCCGGCGAGTACTTTTTTGAGGTTGTGAAAGGTTTCAACGCCCGCCCGCAAGGCCTCTTTGAAGGTACTAAAGCCAATGGGTGCAAGCATAAACTCTTGCATGTCCACATTGTTGTCGGCATGTTCACCGCCGTTAATGACGTTCATCATGGGAACAGGCAAGGTTTTACCGTTGTTACCACCCAAGTAGCGGTACAGCGGAATATCTAGCGCAAGCGCGCTGGCTCGCGCTGCTGCCAAGGACACCGCCAGAATGGCATTCGCCCCTAGGTTACCTTTGTTATCGCTACCGTCTAACTCGCACATGACAGCATCCAACCCGACCTGATCAAGGGCGTCCATGCCAACTAGGGCTGGGGCAATGCGCTCATTGACATTATTCACAGCAGTTTGTACACCTTTACCCATGTACCTCGAGCCACCGTCGCGCAGTTCCACCGCTTCGTGAACCCCGGTAGATGCACCTGAGGGCACAGCCGCACTGGCAGCTATGCCACTTTCTAAGTAGACTGTGGCACTCACCGTGGGGTTACCCCTCGAGTCCAAAATTTCAAGTGCGCTAATTTGCTCAATAGTTGTCATGATTTACCTCCGTTATACTAACTTTCTTCAGCGTATTGTTACGCGCGTTAATACCAGTTCTTTATATCCGTAGTGACTTATGCAACAGTATTGCCTTACTGCTTACTATTTTTATTGCAAGGCCACAGTTTCGCCTTGTAACCTTAAAGTACAACGTCCAACTAGCATGACTGTATCTATATTTAGAAATAGCCAATTTTCTTTTTACACACCTACCGCTAAAATTATGCTCAGTCTCGCTAGGTCCAGTACTTAGATATACCGCAAGTTGTGTCATGGTTTCACAACGTCACAGTTTTACAACGTCAGAGCATTTAACGTCAGGGCATCTTATGACTTGACTACTCATGACTCAAGCACCCAAGCACTCATGAACCAAGCATCCAAGCAGCTAAAGCCTACAGCTCACAAGAAGCGCCGTTTAGCCTATCTAGTTTAACTTGTTCTCAGCGGGACAACCATAGCCAAATAGCTAGGGTCTTGTAAGCTACTCAGCAAACTTGGGCTAGTTGTGCCCGAAAATGACACGCGCATGTCACCCGTTACCGGTGCTAGCGCGTCAACAAGATAATTGGCGTTGTAAGCAAGCGCAATTTGCGACTCACTGCCTTCTTGGGCGACGGTCAGCGCTTCTTGAGAGCGGCCGTAACCACCTTCTGCAGTAATCTGTAAACTACCATCGTTCAAGAACAAGTCCACCCGGTTGTTGGCGTTTTGGTCGGCCATGAGCGCTACCCGCCGCACCGTATCACTGAGTTGTTTGCCGTCTACCGTCATGCTCACCACAAAGTCAGCGGGAATAACCCGTTCGTAATCTGGAAAGGTGCCTTCCATGAGTTTGACATTGAGACGGTAGTGGCCAGTAGCTAAGGACACTTGGCTGTCGTCGAAATGAACTTTAACGTCACCTTCAGTGAGGAGCTTACCCATTTCGTCTACACCTTTGGCTGGAATGACAGCGTCGGTCTCGAGCCCACTGCTAGCGTCTGTGTGATAGTAGGCAAGCCTAAACCCATCTGTGGCAATGGCTCTGCTGTGCCCGTCACGCAGTTCTAACTTCACCCCCCGAAAAATGGCTTGATACTCGGCAACGGCGGCCGCATAGCGAACATGACCGAGGGCAGCCGTCAAGGTTGCTGCTGGAATAAGGCCGTTGTAAGTTTCGGGGAAGTGTAGTTCAGGCACGCCGCTAGCATCCGCTTGTTGCAAACTGGTTGCAAAACTCCCTGAACTTATCTTGACTTCTTGCTCACTAAAGTCCAGTTCAACCAGTTCACCCGGTAAAACCCGCACAATCTGCCCAAACACATGGGCAGGCACAGCAACATGGAGGTCTTCTGCAAGCGCAGCATCATCTTCAGTGCTGACATTAAGCACAGCTTCAATATCCATATCCATATTGCTACCTTGAAACGATACTTGCCACTGGCTACTTACCTCTGCTGAGGTCGTCAGTTCCATATGCACTAAGTTAAGTCCGGGGGTACTACTACGAGCTGGCACAATGCGCTCAATATGTCCTAAGACATCTGCTAGATGTTTTTTAGGAAGATGGATTCTCATGTTGACCTTCTTTCTGACGGTGGGGGTAAACGGGGTTTTTTAAAGTTATGCATGTTCAAAGTCTTTATAGTAGGGCTTGTGGAAACTGTGGAAAACAGCAAAAAATAGTGTAGAGGACGTATCATGCCTGTGGATAACAATGTGGATAACTTGGGGTTTCCTGTGGATAACTTGGGGGACTTATCCACAGCTATCCACAGATAGAGAATACATGTGGATAACTTGGGGCTTATCCACACCTTGTCCACAGCTTATCCACACCTTGTCCACAGGCTTGTCCACAGGTGCTTATGGGATTTCTATGTGATTTGTGAAAAATAAGAGTCATTTATGAAGATTAAATATACTTATTTAATAAGGTATTTTGAAGTCAATCTAAAGTGTCTTAGGTTCAAAGCTTGTCCAAAGTCTGTCATATGGATTCCGATGGCACATAACAGAGTTGAGGTTGGGGTTATTGTGTTGCCAATACAATCTGCATCTTTTTCGACTTGACGTGAGTTGAAAAAGGCATGCTGCTAGGTCAAGGATGGGTCTAGGTATAGCTCGAGGAAGCATTAAGCTCAATATACTTGTTCTTTGGCAAGCGCCTCAAGCGACATTGAGGTACGAGTAGCAGGTTTGCAAGATGCTGGTACAGCACCCTGACAGGTGATGGCGGCGTCACGCAAGGGTGAAAGGGAGATGTCATTAGCCCATATGTGTGCGTCACTGGGTCGTGCTGTGGCTAGAGGGTGTGGATATGACACAAGTCCCAGTGAGGTGTATTACCCGCAATGAGGTGTATTACCCGTAATGCTGACAGATGTAGCAGTCACCACAGCTTTACAGCAGCCATAGCCCTACAGCAGGTGCTAAAAAGGCTTTAGGTGCTAAAAAAGGCTTTCTTTAATGCTGCGCAAACTCGCTAGCAAGTCAATATTTTTGTCGAGTTGTTCGCCCACCTTTTGAACGGCGTACATCACTGTGGAGTGGTCGCGCCCGGAAAAAAACTGCCCAATTTCTGGAAACGAGTGCTCGGTGAGGTCGCGGATTAAATACATAGCGACTTGGCGCGGTATCACCAGTTCTTGCCGCCTGCCTTTACCAAGTAAGTCAGCAACCTCAACCTCAAAATGACGTGCGGTTGCCTGCAGAATATCGTCCATGCTGAGTTCTAGATCGCTAGGTGCAAACACATCTGACAAGGCCTTAGCAGCCGTTTGCCGAGTGATGCTGATTTGGTTCATGCTGGCGTAGATAATCAGCCGCACCAGCGCCCCTTCTAATTCCCGAATATTCGACGTAACTTGCATGGCGATGTACTCGATGACGTCCGGCGGGATTTCTACGCCACGGTATTCAGCGTTCATGCGCAAAATAGCTAAGCGTGTTTCAAACTCAGGCGCTTGAATGTCGGTAATTAAACCCCACTCAAAGCGGCTTCTAAGGCGGTTCTCGAGCGTTGGAATATCTTTGGGCGGCCGGTCTGAGGACAAAATAATTTGCTTATTGGATTCATAAAGTGCGTTAAAGGTATGAAAAAACTCTTCTTGGGTGCGCTCTTTGCCGGCAATAAACTGCACGTCGTCAATAAGCAGCAAGTCAACACTGCGATATCTGTCCCGAAAGGCCATCATCTTGTCTTCGCGGATGGCGTTAATAAGGTCGTTGGTAAACGTTTCTGTGGTCACGTAGTCAATGAGCAAGTTTGGAAACCGTTCAGATACGGCGTGACCCACTGCGTGCATGAGGTGGGTTTTACCCAAGCCTGAATCCCCGTAGATAAACAGCGGGTTGTAAGCTCGCCCGGGGGCTTCGCCAATGGCGAGCGCTGCAGCGTGGGCAAGGTTGTTGTTAGTACCCACCACAAAGTTGGTAAAAACATATTTTGGGTTTAAGACGGGTTTGCGCTCTGCCGTTTGCTGTGTGTTTGCTCGAGCAGGTGTTTCAGACGCTGAGGCGGTCTTGTGAGGGGGCTGACTGAAGATGTCTTGTTGTTCTGCCGTTTGCTGCGGCACAACTTGAAAGCCAACTTTTGGTGATGGCGCGCCGAGGTCACGAAGGGCTTGCTCGAGCACCTCGCTGTAATTGTTTTTAAGCCAGTCACGGGCAAATGAATGCGGCACACCAATCATAAAACAACCGTCTTGAATGCCCACCGGGCGCACTTGTTTGAACCATGTTTGAAACTCAAATTCGGGAATTTTGTCTTTGACAAACTCCATCAAATCTTCCCAAATTGCGTCATCACGTTGTGTCATGATTCATCCTTCGTTATCCACACGGGTTGTGTTACTAGTTGCGTTACTGGCTGCAGTTGCCACGCTGACATCAGGCGTCTGACGTAACGTAATCTCGTTAGTTTGATGAGCGCCAACATCATACCCTGCTAAGCAGGCTGATAGGTCGAGCAGTCTCTAGTCAAAATCTTTTTGTCAATATCTTTCTAATCAACGTCTAGGCGTATGACTTAAATAGTTGTGTAAACACTGTAATATACAAACTGGTATCACATTTAATCTTAGCACCTAAAGTTTAGCTCTAGGCCGTATTAACCTTGAGAAAACCTGTGAGGGACGTATTCATGCGTTATTTAACATAGCTGTAACTAAGGTATACCTCAACCTGTGCAGACGCTATATTACATTAGTTTGGCAAGCTGTGTCGTGGGGTGACACAAAATATAGCGCGGGTGTTGGTGTTTTGGAAACGCAAAAATGTACAGTGGTGACTGTCCTAGACAGTGTACTCATATTTGGGAAAATTGTCTGAAAAGGCCCTGCAAATATAGTAAGAAAGCTAATGTCAGTAATGTGATGTAGCTACTCTTGGTGATAGTGCTGAGTAGCCTACTATAAAAGTTGCCTTGGTAAAGCAAAGGCTCGAGCGTCCCAGCAAGGCATAGCAGCAATTCGAGATCAGGATGACAAGCGTGTCCTAGACACAACGAAAAATCGTCAAAATCAAATTGTGCCGATGGATTTTCGTGTCAGACGTTTTTACGATGAGTTCATCTCGAAATGCTGAAGGCATAGGTAACTTGCTGAGGATAAAACTCGCTGATGATAACGTAAGCCTAAGCAGCATCTAGCTCGTCATCAAGTGAGCAGCAGCCCATAGGTTAACACCACACAAACATACTAATAAGAGAGTTCATCAAAGTTATGAATCCAGCACCATCACAACTAGCACCATCACGCTTTGACGTTATTGTCGTGGGCGGCGGCCATGCAGGCATTGAAGCTGCCCACGCTGCTGCTAAACTGGGCGCAAGCGTCGCACTGACCCTACCTAACCCGGACAAAATTGGTTTAATGCCCTGTAACCCCGCCATTGGTGGGCCGGGTAAGTCGCAACTGGTTTTTGAACTGGTTGCGCTTGGTGGCGTGATGGGCATGCTTGCTGATCAAACTGCTATTCATGCGCGCACGCTGAACGCGAGCAAAGGCCCCGCCGTGCAATCTTTGCGGGTTCAAAATGAACGTGATGGTTACACAAGTGCCGCTAGAGAGCTAATTGAACAAACTCACGGCATCACTATTGTACGCGCTGAGGTTGCCTCACTCATAACAAGTGACGCCACCAGTCTGCAGATGGAAGGTGTCATTTTAAGTGATGGCCGCAAGCTACACGCGCCAAGCGTGGTGCTTTGTACCGGTACCTTTTTAGCAGGGGTGGTCTGGTACGGCAAACAACAACGTGAAGCCGGCCGTCAAGGTGAAGCACCTGCTCGGCACTTATCGCACAGTTTGCGGGAAACCGGGCACGAGCTGCGCCGGTTTAAGACCGGGACACCGCCGCGTATTCGTTCAGATTCGGTAGATTTTTCGGTCTTAGACATGGTTCCTGCTGATGATCCGGTGAGTTCGTTTACCGGGCAACCAGGTCCCAAGATGAATAGCTCACCCACGTGGCTTACCCACACCACGCCAGCTACGCACGTACTTATTGAGGGGAACCTCGAGCACTCTGCGATGTACGGCGGTGACATCGAAGGGCAAGGACCACGCTATTGTCCATCAATCGAAGACAAAGTGGTGCGCTTTGCAGACAAAGACCGCCACTTGCTGTTCGTTGAACCAGACGGCATCGAAACGAGTGAAGTCTACTTGCAAGGTTTCTCTAGTTCCATGCCGCCTATTTTACAAGATGACATGGTGCGCACGCTGCCCGGCTTTGAGCGCGCCGTCATTCAGCGTTACGCCTACGCTGTGGAATACGACGCCCTTGATCCCACCCAACTGGATATTACGCTCATGTCTAAAAAGTTGCGCGGCTTGTTTAGTGCTGGGCAAATTAACGGTACAAGCGGTTATGAAGAAGCTGCCGCACAAGGCTTTATTGCTGGTGTAAACGCAGCCCGCTTAGCGGCGGGGCAAGAAGCTGTGAGCATTCGCCGCGATCAGGGTTACATCGGCGTGCTTCTTGATGACATTGTTCGCTGGGGAATTGATGAACCTTACCGCATGCTTACATCTCGCAATGAGTACCGTTTGCTGCACCGCCAAGATAACGCCAACACCCGTTTAATGGCACTAGGACATGCCTGGGGATTGGTTGATGATACTCGTCTAGCGGCCGTGCAAGCCAGTGAAGCACGTGTTCTTGCTGAAACTGACCGCCTCAAGAAGACTTATATTGAAGGGAAGTTAGCGAGCAAAGTGTTATGCCAACCCGCGTCAACCTACGGACGTATTGAGGCAAAAATTGGTCCTGCTGCCGAGCCATTAAGTGCCGGTGAGCGCAAACGGGTTGAAACCATGATTAAATATGAAGCTTATGTTGCCAGAACACAAAAAGAGTTAGCTGCCCGCCGTGACTACGAGCAAATGAATTTACTGGGGGTTAGCTACGATGAGGTGGCAAGTTTGTCCAACGAAGGACGCAATGCACTTGAGAAGTATCAACCTGCTAGCTTAGGTGCGGCAAGTCGTTTGCGGGGTATACGTGACAGTGATGTCACCGCGTTACTTGTGCATTTGAAAACGCGCTCGAGCAGGTCATCAGCTCAGGTGGCTACACTTGCCTAAGCGTATTTCAACAACACCCCAGCGTGTTTAAAGTAACCTACTTGGAATCGTGTAATGCTATCAGCATCACACGATTTTCTTTTGCACTAAAAATAGCTGGGATACGTCCCAACCAAAATAATGGCAGCAGCGTCTGTGCTTCAAGAAGATTTGCACTCATTCATAGGCATTCTCTTGAAAAATGAAAAAAATTGCAAGCTGTCTACATTATTTTGCATAAGTGACAGAAAGTTGTAAGATTAAAAAACGAGGTGATTTAATTCAAAGGTCGAAGCTAGCAAAATATCGGTTATAGCGTGCTAGAAGACCGGGTTGAAAGCCTCACAACAAATGAGTTCTCAGAAGGTTAATCAATAGAGTCAGGATACCTTTTGGTGCGTCACAAACGAAAATAAGCCAGTCTTATTAAAAACTTTCAAATTGGGCAACGCATTGGTTACAAGTAACGGAGGAAGGAGGCTTTTTTAAGTTAAGTGTCAACAGTTGACAAGAGGCAATAAACAATAATGGTTTTTGTAGGGAATTTCGATCTAGCACTTAGTTTAGGGGAAAAGTATGCAGACGACTTTAAAATGTAAAGTTTTGTTGTCACTTGTAATGATGTTGACATTTACGCTTTCATTCAGCATAGCTCAAGAAGAGAGCGAATTTGTCTTCGCCCACTCTGGGCCAATTCGTACAATGGACGCTCCGGTAACTTGGTTTGGGTCAACCCACTGGCTTACGAATACGCTTTATGACTGCCTCATTTGGCGTGCACCGGACAACTCTGGGTATGTAGGTCAAGCCGCCGAAAGCTGGGAAGCCATCGACGATGTAACCTGGCGTTTTTACTTACGGGAAGGTATTACTTTTCATAACGGTGAACCTTTAGATGCTGAAGCTGTCAAATGGAATTTGGACCGAGTGCGTAGTCGTGAAGACTTTATGGTGCACCCGCAGTGGCAGTTCATCAATGAAGTTACTGTCATAGACGAGACCACTGTCGAAGTGACAACCAACGACCCTCATGCATACACGCTTAACGATATTAGCTTTAATGGTTGCCAGCTCCTACCCCCTGATTATTTAACCGAGGTTGGCGAAGAAGAATTTGCCCGCAACCCCGTGGGTTCAGGTCCTTATCAACTTGTTGAATTTACAGAAAGTGACCGCTACGTCTTTGAGGCGTGGGATGGGTATTGGGGCGGTAAACCAGACGTGGACCGTATTGTTTATCAGGTCATTCCTGAACAGGCTAGTCAAATTGCTGCGCTGTTAGCAGGACAGGTTGACTTTGTGCCTAGCGTACCCTTGCCGGATATTGAGCGCCTCGCTGCAGAGAGCGATATTATGCTGATGGACGCTGCCCCTAGCCGCTTAGTCCACCTTTACTTGCGGGTTGAAACAGATTCAGGTGCGATGGCTGAAACCTACCCTGACTACGAACCTGTCACCTTAGACCCCAGAATTAGACAAGCGGTATCTCATGCTCTTGACCGTACCCTATTAGCAGAAGTGCAAGGCTCAGCGACACCCACCCTAGTGCGTATAGCGTCGGTTCATGCAGAAAGTTTTGCTGATCAATACGTTGGGCCAGACATAACCGACGAGTGGTATGACCCGGAATTGGCTAAGCAGCTCATTGTAGAAGCTGGATTTGACCCAGATGGTGGCAACAAGCCTAAGCTTTTCTTTGATGCGATGGCCTTCCAAGTTGGCAATGAAAAAGAAGTTGCAGAAGTGATTCAGATCATGCTCGAGGAGGTTGGGTTTGAGGTTGATTTAAACATCCTCGAGCTATCTGCCTACAGTGAGCAAGTCCAAAGACCCGGTAACAACCGCGACATGATGATGGTGATTTTGGGTGGTTCACCGTTCTTAACACCACTTTTCTACACCTGTGAATGGGAACAAGCCAACTACAACGTTTGTGTTGAAGAGTGGAGTGACTTGGGCAAACAAATCTTGCAGACCATCGATGCTGAAGAACGCATTGCCCTCTGGGAGCAGTGGCAAGAGATATTTGTTGATTACGCGCAAACTGTATCGCTCTACGAAGTTACCGGTGTTGTCGCCATGGACAGTGCGTTTGAGTGGCAACCCCGTGCTGACGGTTGGTTTACCTTCCGCGATCTCAAAATGAGGTAGGTCATTAACGACTCGAGTGGGGCTGGGTGACGGTTAAAAGTTCCCAGCCCGCTAAGTTTGTGAGCCTTAGGATATCCCATGCAAACCTTTATCATTACGCGCTTAGGTCAGATGGTCCTAACGATTTTTGTCGTTTCACTGATCGTTTTTTTTCTGGTTCGTCTTAAAGGTGACCCTGTTTCAGTGATGGCCCCACCAACCTTTAGCGAAAGTCAAGTTGAAGCATTAAGACAAGCATGGGGTTTTGACCGGCCTCTGGTTGAGCAGTACGGGGTGTTTTTACGCAAAGCGCTCACAGGCGATTTTGGAATCTCTATTCAATCGCGTGTACCCGCTATGGAACTTGTGTTGGACCGCTTGCTCAACACCTATCTGCTAGCAGCGGTGTCAGCGCTTGTAGGTCTCATCATCGCTATTCCTTTGGGTATCATCTCAGCCTTAAACCGCAATAGCTGGTTAGATATTGTTGCAACCACAGGAGCCACCCTAGGAACGGCCATGCCAAACTTTTGGCTGGGGCTTATGCTCATTCTTATCTTTTCGGTTAATTTGCGCGTCCTACCTGCGTTTGGAGCGCTCGAGCCAGCCGCCATAATCATGCCAGCTTTGACCTTGGGTACGGGCATTGCCGCTAGGCTTTCGAGGCTTACCCGTTCGGCGATGCTCGAGGTCCTAGGGCAAGACTACGTGCGAACAGCTCGGGCCAAGGGTTTGAGCGACCGGGTTGTCATTATCCGCCACGCGCTTAGAAACTCACTTTTACCTGTAGTGACAGCCTTAGGACTGCAGCTGGGCTGGCTTTTAGGTGGTTCGGTTGTCGTTGAATCTGTGTTTGCCTGGCCCGGTATTGGCAGGCTCATGATCGAGTCGATTGGCGTTCGCGATATCACCGTAGTTCAAGCAGCTCTGTTTTGGTTTGCCCTGACGTTTATCTCCATTAACCTACTGCTGGATGTTCTTTACACCTTCATCGATCCGCGCATTCAACTCAAAGGAAACAGCGCATGATTCAAGAGAGGCAGCTCGATCAAGCTACTAGCAAAACGCAGCGCGCAGTAGCTGAGAAGGTGCTTCCAAAACAGTCACGCTTTAATTACGTGATGCGTTCTTTGCGCCGCAATCGGGTAGGTGTTTTGGGTATGTGTATTGTCTCATTTGTTCTGCTCGTGACCGTATTTGGACCGTTTTTTGCACCCCACGACCCCTTAAAACACAACCTCCGCGCTCGTTTTGAATCACCCGGCTATAGCGATGCTAATGGAACTTACCTGCTGGGTACCGACCAGCTTGGACGGGATATTTTAAGCCGCGTCATTGCTGGTGCCAGAGTATCTGTTGTTGTGGGCGTTGTTTCGGTCGTCATCGCGGGGGTCATTGGCGTGAGTTACGGGCTGCTGTCAGGGTTTGCGGGTGGTCTGCTCGACAACTTTATGATGCGCGTTGCAGATGCTTTTTTAGCCATACCTTTTATCGTCTTGGTCGTGGCTGTGTCGGGCGTTGTCGGGGCAGGACTCGTGACCCTTATCGTCATTTTGGGGGTAACCAGTTGGGTTAGCTACGCTCGAGTCACTAGAGCAGAGGTATTAGCAGCTAGGGAGATGGACTACGTGATGGCTGCTAAAGCTCTAGGGCAAAACGACTTAAAGATTATGTTTAGGCACATTTTGCCAAACGTGACCGGCTCGATCATCGTGCTGGCCACCATGATGGTCGCTACGACCATGCTGGCAGAAGCCGCGCTTAGTTTTCTTGGGTTAGGCGTGCAACCGCCTACCGTTACCTGGGGGCTCATGCTTTCGGACGGACGGCAATACATAGGCAGCGCTTGGTGGATGTCCACCTTTCCCGGCATTGCCATTACGATCACGGTTTTAGGAGTGGTGTTTGTGGGTGACTGGCTACGCGACTTGCTCGATCCACAATTGCGCGGTCAGTAAATGTGGGGTCAGCAATTATGCGGACAGTCAAAATCCGACCTCAGAATGTGCCTCAGCAAGGTGAGTTTGTTTCCAAATGCGTAACTCCTAACCTTGATGATGTTACCGCCCACAACCTGAAGTTTTTGGGTAAGGAGTGTTCTAAGTGACACGAAAAGAAATCATTCAACAACGCCATAAGGCGAACAGCCTACTTAACGCGCCGTTTATTGCTCAGCTTCCCACGGGTGATAAAGACGTAAGCAGCGATCAACCTACAGCGGCACTTGAACTTGATGTGATCGCTAGCACGATCGGCGCGCTCGAGAGTGGGCAAACGCACTATGTTGACGTACCAGGCATTATGCCTCTGCGTGAAGCGATCGTTTCATTTCTAGCAGGGCTAGGCATAACAGGCTACGACGCGACTCAGATTGTGATTACCGCCAGTGTGCAAGAAGCAAGGTTTTTGACGCTTCAGACGATGATTACGTCTAGTGTGGCAATTCCTAAAGTAGTACATCCTGGGGTTAAAAAAGCGTTGGGCGTTAGGGCTCCCGAGGTGCAGGTGCTCGAGGTTGATGCCAGTAAGGGTATGTTACCAACGCTCGATGGTTTGCAAGACGCCCTCGAGAAAGGCGTAAAAACCATCTATCTCGAGTCCCCTGTACGGTTAACGGGGGCGGCACTTAAAGCTTCTGCAGTCACTGAGATAAGTCAACTCGTGGAAAGCCACAGTGCTACCCTCATCTGCGACCAAGGTTTAGCACCCTGGGTTGTTGCTGATGGGGCTGCTACGTATACGCCAATACTAGGCTCAACGACAACCCTCATCGGCGATGTTTTCCCCGGCGCTGGTTTGGAAGCGATGCCCTTGGGGTTTATCGCTACAGATAGTGAGCGTGTAGCAGAAATAACAAAACTCAAACAGATTATGTCGATTTGTACCAGTACCCCAAGTCAATATGCGGCCCTCAAAATTAGTGAGACGTACGAAGCAAAACGTGTTGAATTGGTCAAGAAGCTTAGCTCAGCGCGTGAGGTGCTCGAGCACCACCTTGGTCATAGCCTGCCCGGTCACAGCGCGAGCATCCTAGCTTGTAAGACAGACGCAAAAACGCAGTTGCAAGGCTACCGTTACGCTGATGGTGCCGACTTTGGTGCGCCGGACACCCTTCGTCTTTTAGTTCGTGAAGGTCTACGTTAGGTTCTTACTATGACACAGAAAATAACCCAACAAAAACGCGGTACCGAGGTTTTGTACGGTCTCATCAAAGAGGCAAGAGGCTATGACGACGCCATCATTCTGGGTCGCGGTGACCCCGACTTTGACACGCCTGCACATATCATCGCCGCCGCCAAAGACGCGATGGCCAACAAAGCCCATGAGGCGTCGCCCCCTGAAGGACTTTTGAGTTTAAGAGAAGCCATTGCCGAGCGCGTCAAACGGGTCAATGGTGTTGAGGTTGACCCGAAGGGCGAGGTCGTCGTGACCAACGGTGGACAAGAAGCCCTCTTTTTGATGGTTCTAGCTACCATTGGTGAAGGCGAGGCACTGCTTGTACCTGAGCCAAATTACAACACCTACAAAGACTCGGTAAGCTTTGCTGGAGGTCACGTCGTCGGTATGCCCACCTACCCCGGTGAGTCGTTTCGAGTTGACCCTGAGCGCGTGCGGCAAACACTAACCCCAGAGGTTAAGGCTTTACTGTTGGTTTCGCCCAATAACCCGGCTGCGAGTGTTATCTCAAAAGAAGACCAACTAGCGTTGCTAGACATCGCCAAAGAGCACGATCTAATCATTATTGCTGATGATATTTACGACCTCATGATCTATGACGACTTTGTGCACACCAGCCCAGCCTCACTGCCTGGAGGCTTAGAACGCACCCTCACGCTCAATGCTTTATCAAAAGCTTACGCCATGACGGGGTGGCGAATGGGTTGGGTGACGGGCCCAGCAGATTTGATGGCGAGAGTGAGAGACCTCAAGACGGCCGTATCTGGTCCTGCCTCGACCATAGCTCAATACGCTGCTCTGACCGCCCTCACCGGCCCCCAAGCGGAGATGCACGCCATGGTCGATACCTACAAAAAACGCCGTCATATCGTTTTGGACTACCTCGATCAGATGGGCTTTAGCTACGGCACACCCCAAGGGGGGCAGTTTGTCTTTGTCAACATCGACCACACGGGGATGAGCTCGCTGGAGTTATCGCAAAAGATTCTCACCAACGCGCACGTGCTGGCGTACCCTGGTGGGGCATTTTCCGAGGATATGGATCACTTTTTGCGCATCACCTTTTTGCAGCCCGAAGACAAACTGCGCGACGGTCTGGGCCGCATGAAAGATGCCATGGACGTGATTGCGGCGGGAGCTTGAGCCCTGTGGCGACACAGCGTGTCCTCGTGCTCGATACTGAATTTGCAGATGCTAGCAACGATTTGGCTGCGCAGTTTCCTTCATTAGAACTTGTCTGCGGAGTTGAGCGTCTCACTGATACGTCCGATTTTGAGGGCGTGATTAGCCAGGTTGAGGCTGTTGATAAAGCCCTTTTAGATAAGCTCGAGTCACCCCGCATCATCCTAAAAATGGGGCAAAACTATGCCAACATCGATGTTGATGAGGTGCGTGCTCGAGGATTGACCTTCGCTGCAGTGCAGCGCAAAGGCCCCAATTGTGTTGCTGAACTGGCCATTACCCTAATTATGGC
>JBCCOX010000018.1:0-19219 GCA_039025155.1 Deinococcota bacterium
TGGCTATCTAGATTGAACTGCTAATACGTTACAGAGAAATAGATGATGCTTTTTAATACACAGAAATTGAATAGGTATACGTTCTAGCTATCAGCTTACTGATCAACAGATGTCGCTCTACAGCATCACAACACAGACAGGTGTACCTACCTCGAGCACCTCACCTGTAGGCGTCAACTGCCCCGTTTGTTCGTCGCACCAAAAGCTTACAAGGCTATCACTGTCTTGATTGGCAGCAATTAAGACGCGCCTACTTGGATCAAAATTGATCTCACGTGGGGTTTTTCCGCCGGTAGGGATGACTTGGATTGGCTCGAGCCCCTTACTCACGCTATCAAACGCAAACACAGCAATGCTGTCATGCCCTCGGTTAGAGGCATAGACAAACTTCCCATTTGGATGCACGCGGATAGCAGCGCACGTGTTCTCGATGGTTGCATCTTCTGGCAAGGTTAAGGTTGTTGATAAGAGTTGCAAATTGGGACCATCTACTTGCAAGACGCTGACGCTCGAGCTTAATTCGTTAATCACAAATACCACAGGTTCACTTGGGTGAAACGCGAGATGCCTTGGGCCGCTCCCAGCCGGCATATCAAGTACAGCCAGTTCACGCAATTTGTCATCAACAACGTGATACGTCTTGACTTGATCTGTTCCCAAATCCGTCACGAATAGATAGGTATTGCTAGCGTCAATATTGCTAGGGTCAAACGCAACTGCGTGGGCGTGGGGACCTTCTTGACGCGCTGGGTTGACGCTCGAGCCTGTGTGTTGAACGGTATCTTTAAGCGTCTCAAGACTGCCATTAGCTGCAAGCTTATAGAGTGCGACATTGCCAGTGCCGTAGTTTGCAACGGCTAAAACATTGTTGGCTGCATCCACCGTCAAGTGACAAGGCGCATTCCCCAAGGACGGCTGAGTATTGAGGTAGGTAAGTGCGTCACCTTGCAACGCAAACGCACTTACCGACGGGTCTTCGTCATCATCTGCTTCAAGTTCGTGGACAGCATAGAGGCAAGTTTTTTGGCTGTTGAGCGCTAGATAAGACGGATTGGGGCGACTAGGCGTGACCTGAAGGACGCTCATCGCACCTGTAGCAGGCTCGAGCCTACACCTGTAAATTCCCTTACCCCGCGCCATCCCCCCAAAAAAACGCCCCGTGTAACAGCCCACAAAAAAGTCTTGTGTTACTTGCCTATTTGTCATCGTCAAAGGATACCGTACTCACTTTGTAAGCCGCGCACTTTTTGAAAACGAACATGAGATACTATCATTTGGTCAATCTCGAAAGCTAAAGCAATCAAAAACGAAAATTTGCAATCACCTGCAATCCTCGGTGTGCTTTGTTGAGAGCGCGCTGTTAGAACGCTCCTGAATTGGATACCTAATGCTTATTGCTGAACGTGAAACTCAAATTATGACGGCGGTGAATCAAGCGGGCTCGGTCACCGTGCGCAAGCTGGCAGACTTGTGTGGTGTGACCGAAGTGACCATTCGCCGCGATTTGCAGCGGCTCGAGCAGCAAGCTCGCCTCAAACGCACGCATGGTGGTGCTGTTAAAACGTCAGCCTCAAATAGCCTCAATGCACTCAATGATGATGCTCATGAAAATCAACATGAGGTCCGCAGTGACGCGCTCATCTTGGCACCCATTCAACACCGCGCTGCCCACGCGCTCAAAACTCGCGCCTTGCGCAATGACATCCCTCTACTAGCAGAATCCGCAGCTCAGGACGATGCCATCTACCTAGGTCCAGACAACTTTGCTGCGGCTGAGCAGTTAGGACGCTGGACGGCATCACATCTAAAGACGTATTTTGATACTCCCTCAAAACTTGTCGTGTTGGACATTAGCCAAGCGCTTCCCAACACCCAAGCGCGAAGTTCGGGGTTTTGTGTGGGCTTAAACGCGGGTCTCAAACTAGCTGATGAGTCTGAGTTAGCTGATGATGTTGGGCTCGAGCGCATCTCTATGGATGGCGGGGGGCTTTACAGCGAAAGTTACCAACGCGCCCACGACGCCTTTACGCTCCACCCGGACATCAACATTATGTTTGGTGTCAACGATGATTCTGTGCTGGCGGGACTGCAAGCCTACGCCGATTTAGGGCGCGATCCCAGCAGGCTTTTAGCCGTGAACGTCGGCGGCGAAGGTGACACGATTCTTGAAATTTTGAGCCGTGGCGGCCCCTTGCAAGCCACCATGGCGTTATTTCCTGAGCGGGTGGGACAACTTGCTGTTGCTACCATCATCAATCTGTGGGCGGGAGGTGCTATTTCAGATGATGTCATCACACCTCACGCACTGCTTACAGCAGAACGTTTAGCGGACTACTACGTTAAACCTGACAAGACAGCAGGTACAACAAAGGCCAACGCTGATGTCACTGAACTAGCTCATAAGCCCTCCCAACATTTACACACGCGCCACTGGCAACTTGGTGAGGCTGCGTTTCCAAGGCTCGAGCTATCCCCTTTTGCACAAGAAACTGCCCGTGGCAAACGCATCTCGTTTGTTATTCAATACCGCACCCACGAGTGGTACGCAAGCTTGGCAGCTGCCATGCATGACTTCGCCCAAGCTTGCGGCGTTGAAGCCGTTGCTATTGATGTCAACGATGACTTCAAAGCAGAAATCCGCGAACTGCGGCGGGTCATTGGCAAAGTTGCCGCCTCTTACGTTGAAGATGGCGACACCATCATCTTGGATGCTGGCTCAACGACCAAAAGCATGGCCCAGTTTTTGCATGACAAAAAGAACCTCACCGTGATTACCAACTCGCTGGATGTGTTCAAAGAACTGCAAGCACATCCAACACTTGACCTCAAACTCACGGGTGGCGATTTTTACGCACCCGCCCAGTCATTTGTAGGGCGTGGCGCGCAGCTTTTGCTTGCCGAGGTCCGCCCGGACAAAGCATTTTTAGTGGCTGCTGGAATCTCCCAAGATTTTGGCATTTCATCGGTCAACGCTGCTGAGGCTGAAGTTCGCCGCAGCATGATGGCTGCCAGCAAAGAAGTTGTGTTACTGGCTGACCACACCGTTTTAGAATTTGATGCCAACATGCGCGTTGGCGCGCTTACAGATGCCCATACCCTCATTACCGACGCCGGCGTGAAACCGTCACAACGGCTCGAGCTTCGTCAACTTGGTCTCAACGTTATCGTGGCGGGTCAGCTTAGCCCTACTTAAATCACCTGAAAGGAGGTTGATAGCCTCAGCATCCACTGCCTGTAAATAATCTCAGCCTATTTGATATGTCTTCAAATTACACAACTCGATGTGTTGATTCAAGTTCTTAAGCAAAATTTCTCGTCAAACCCTTCAAAGGAGCTATCTAACATGTTTTGTAACCCTGTCCGCTGCTCATTAGTTCTCCTACTCAGCGCGCTCATCCTCAGCACGGCGAGCGCCCAAGATGATGTCGTCACCTTGACTTTTTGGGACAATCAACAATCAGAATCTGGTCTAAGTGAGTTCCAACAAACCGCCATCGACGAATTTATGGCGGAAAACCCCAACATTCAAATTGAGGTTGTCACCGTGCCATATCCTGAGTATCAGCAGCGCCTCACCCTAGCTGTGCAAGGTGGCAACGCGCCAGATATATCTACTGTGGATCAAATTTGGAACTCAGCGTTTGCCGTAGCTGGCGCTATTGTGCCGCTAGATGAGTTCGCCGCTGAGTCCGACCTCGTTAGTGAAGATGCTTATTTTCCGGGTGCGTGGGAGTCAGCAACCTGGGACGAGCAACTTTGGGGTGTGCCGTTCAACGTGGACGTGTGGCAATTTACCTACTACAACCAAGATTTGTTGGATGCTGCTGGCATTGACCCCGCCAGCTTAGAAACTTGGGAAGGTTTAAGTGCCGCCGGGGAAGCACTTACTGACCGCAGCGCTGGTGAGTTTGGGATTGGTTTGTTTAGCCACAAAGGTGAAGACACCGTTGTGGTGATGAACTCGTTTATTTACTCCAACGGTGGGTCAATTTTACACAGTGATGGTACGTGTGCGCTTACTGAGCCGGAAGCAACCACCGCGCTCGAGTACCTGCAATCACTGCAAGACTATGCCCCCGAAGGCATCTTAAACGCCAGCAGTGGCGACATGCGCGAGCTGTTTTTGAACGGGTCGTTGGCAACCGAGTGGTGGCCAGCACTCGAGCAACCCACCCTCCAAGACAGCGACATCAACTGGGGGTTTGTGAACGGCACTGCGCCCGAAGGCATGACCCCCGTGGGCACTTACGGCGGTTGGAACTTGGTCATTTACGACCAGTCTGAGAACAAAGAAGAAGCTTGGCAGTTTATTGAGTTTTTGACCCGTCCAGACGTAAACGGCCGCGTTGTTGACCTCATTCCTGCCAACATCGAAGCAGCAGACGCCTTTGTAAGCGAAAACCGTGTTGGCGCTGAGGACATCCTCACTCACCTTAACAACGCCCGCCCGCGCCCCTTGTCACCCAATTACCTACAAATTGCTGACATTCAAATGGACATGATGCAAGCCATTTTTAGCGGAACCGCTGTAGCAGATGCAACCACCGCTGCCTGCCAAGACATTAACGCGCTGCGCTAAGCCCATAATTAACATGATGCTTTGTGAGAGGCTGCTTGTCTCTCACACATATCTTTGAAAGCATCGCCTAAATTAGCAGATGTTTTTGAATAGCTTGGGGCAGTTTGAATGCTCACGTTGTCATAAATAGATGGCAATTCACCCCAATATCATTAGGTCCCAGACAACTTTTAGACAATTAACCCAGCAACTTACGAGGATGGAGTAATCGCAATTATGTACCCAGTAGATGATGTCATTTCAATATCTCTGGTATGGCCCCAATGACAACCCAGTCGTTAGCTACGAAGCACCGCCAACCTCGTAAGGCTCGAGGCCTAGGTAGCGGACGCGGTTTAGCGCTCTTATTTGTTGCACCTTCGGTACTGCTGGTAGGCCTCTTAATGTACACCCCGATGGTGCAAGCGTTTATCGAAAGTTTGCACGCGACAGCCTTTTTAAGCCCGCAACCCGAGTTTGTCGGCTTAGAACACTACCGCAACATGTTACGCGACGACACTTTTTGGCGCGTTGTGCGCAATTCGGTCACGTGGACGCTAGCTGTGGTGCTGTTTCAAAACCTGCTGGGACTTGCAAGTGCTGTCCTCCTCAACCAGAACTTACCGGGGCAAGGGGTTGTACGTACCTTGGTGCTTTTGCCGTGGGTACTTCCCGGTGTGGTCACGGCACTTTTGTGGCGGTTTATGTATGACCCACAACTGGGGTTGGTGAACTCATTACTTTTAAGTAGCGGTCTGATCAATAGTGCAACAGGCTGGCTTGCAGAACCCAACACGGCTATGGCTGCCGTCATTTTGGCAGCTGTGTGGAAAGGCTTTCCGTTTTCGATGGTAATTTTTTTGGCGGCGCTGCAAGGGGTTGATGAACAACAGCTCGAGGCCGCCCAGCTTGACGGAGCAAACCCATGGCAGCGCTTCATTCACGTGACTATTCCATCTATGAGTGCCATCATCCGCTTAAACTTGCTTCTCACAACTATTTTTACCTTTAACTACTTCGACATGATTTGGGTCACAACCCGTGGCGGGCCGTTGGATAGCACCCACATTTTCCCAACTGAGATTTTTGAACTTGGCTTCGGGCAAGGGCGTTTTGGCGAAGCCGCTGCATACGGAATAGTGTCCGTGCTACTGCTTGCGGCGTTTGCCATACTCTACTTGCGCGAACTCACTCAGGACGCATGATGACAACCTCAACCATGAAGATGAAACGCTCGAGACCAACCTCTACCCGTCGCCGCAAACGCGGTCAACTTGCACTTACACTCTTTTTACAAGCTGTTTTGCTGCTTATCGTACTCCTCCCGTTTTTTTGGATGCTGAGCGTGTCCCTCAAACCCGCTAGCGAACCTTTTGCGATCCCGGCACGCTTGTGGCCAGAAAACCCAACACTCGTTAACTATCAAACTGCGTTTTATCCAGAATTTAGGCGTTATTTCTTCAATAGTACCCTCGTGTCTTTGGCAACGATGGCTATTTCTATCAGTGTCGGGTTACTAGCAGCTTACAGTTTTAGTCGTTTTCGCGTGCGCGGATTCAAAGTTTTGCTCGTCGCCATTATTTTGGCACAAATGTTTCCAGTTGCTACCATGATTATTCCCATCTATAAAATCATGCGGCGGTTTAGCTTGCTGGATACCTACCCGGCACTCATCCTTGCCTACATCACCATCACCTTGCCGGTAGCGATTTGGATGTTGTTGGGGTTTATTGGCAACATTCCTAAAGAGCTGGAAGAATCTGCACTGGTGGAGGGCGCTACCCGTCTGCAAGCCTTTTGGCGCATTGCTGTGCCACTAGCCCGCCCCGGTATTGCTGCCACAGCAGTGTGGATTGCGGTGGTGACTTGGCAAGAGTTTATTTTTGCACTTGCCTTCACCAGCAGCCGTGAGATGCGTACGGTGTCCGTAGGCATCAGCGATTTTATTGGGCAGTATGGCATTCGCTATGGTGAACTTATGGCCAGTTCGGTGATGGTGTCCTTGCCGATTATGGTGGTGTTTTTCTTTTTGCAGCGTCAGTTTGTGGCAGGTCTTACCGCCGGAGCCAGCAAAGGATGATGCTGACATGACGGTATCTCTCAAGGGACTTACTTGGGATCATCCTCGAGGATACGCACCTTTAGAAGCAGCTAGCACGCATTACGCAAGCTTGCAGGATGTTCATATTTCTTGGGACAAGCGTTCACTCAAAGCCTTTGGCGATGTGCCTATCAATACCTTGGCGGCAGATTACGACTTGTTAGTCATTGACCATCCGCATATGGGAATTGCTGCAGAAAGTGGGTGTTTGCACCCTTTGGATACGTTGATTGATGATGGGACGCTTGAGCAACTTGCCCGCGAAAGTGTTGGCCCCAGCCACGCCAGTTACACCTACAAAGGTAAACAGTGGGCACTCGCTGTGGACGCCGCTGTGCAGGTGAGTTGTTACCGTGCTGACTTGCTGACATCCCCCTTACCCGAAGACTGGCAGCAGGTATTAGAACTTGCTAGCAGCCTCCACCAAGACAACCTCTACCTTGCTATTCCACTCGTTCCAACTGATGCTATGTGTTCATTTTTAAGTTTGTGCGCTAGTTTTGGGCATCCGCTTAGCCCCACAAATTTTGTCAGCAACGCCCACGCAGAAGCAGTACTCATCTTCTTAAAACGCCTTGCTGAATGCGCTCATTCAAACAGCCTCAACTGGAATCCCATTCACACCTACAATGCCATGAGCCAAGGGGATGAGGTTGCTTACTGTCCGCTGGCGTTTGGGTACAGCAACTATGCGAGGGGTAGTTCTGATGATGCCGTTCTTACGTTTAGCAATATTCCGGGGGTACGTGGTGGGTTGTTGGGCGGTGCAGGCATCGCGGTGAGCAGGTTTAGTGACCATTCACAGGAGGCTGCTGAGTTTGCTGTTTGGGTCAGCGGTAATGAGGTTCAAGCAGGGGTGTATGTTCGTGCTGGCGGGCAACCGGGCAATGTTATGGCTTGGCAAGATACTGACTGTAATACACTTACAAATAACTTTTTTAAGGATACCTTGGCTACGCTCGAGCACGCCTACATGCGCCCCAGAGACGCTGGCTTTGTGCAGTTTCAAGAATTTATGGGTGAGCGCATTCACAGCTTTTTACGTACTGAAGATAATCCCAAAAATTGCATTCAAGATTTACGTGAGGCTTTTGAGGTGAGGCTCGAGGCTAGCTAACTCGGATCATCTTTTCACTGCGCCTCAACTAGATGAAACATTGGCAAATCACAAAATACACATCAAAAAACAGGTTGCATTTAGACATCTAAAACCACACATTAAATCTATGACTTTTAATTACTTAGATGACCTCGTACTTTTATTAAGGGAGCATGTTATTACTATGAAAAGCACGCTTACGAACTTGAGTTATCAACATTTCATCTATCGCAATAGTGGACGCACTAAACGAGGTGACTTGTAGTGGATACAACCACAATTACCTCTGTCTTAGACGGCATCCGCGTGATCGACTTTACCCAGATGATGTTAGGCCCGTGGGGTACACAGTTTTTAGGCGACTTTGGGGCGGATGTTATCAAAGTTGAGCGCCCTGGAAAGGGCGAGTGGGAGCGCGGTCTGGCGGCTATGGGCGAGCTGCTCGGCGGTGATAGTCCGTTTTTTATCGCGATGAACCGCAACAAACGCAGCCTAACACTTAACCTCAAAAATCCTAGGGCGATTGAATTAGTCAAAGAGCTTGTAAAAGATGCCGACTTGGTCGTGGAGAATTATCGTCCCGGCGTGATGGATAGGCTCGGTATTGGCTACGACGCACTTAAAGAGGTCAATCCGGGCATCGTTTACGTGGCGGGTAGTGGCTACGGGCCGGATGGTCCTTATGTGAAACGTCCAGGGCAAGATTTGCTCATTCAGGCGATGTCTGGGTTAGCAGCTAATAGTGGGCCGGGAGATGGTTTGCCTGTGGCGGCGGCAACATCTTACGTGGATGCAAGTACTGCATTGATGTTGGCATTATCTTCCACGTTGGGGCTGTTCCACCGCATGCGCACGGGACAAGGGCAACGCATTGACGTGAGTTTGTTTAATACCGCTGTGGCGCTCCAATGCCAAGAACTGACCGCGTTTATGAACCTCGACAAACGCTGGCAGCGCAGTGAGGCGGGCATCAGCAGTCCGTGGCTGGGCGCGCCGTTTGGCTTGTACGGAACCCAAAATGGCTACATGGCCATCAGCATGAATCCGCTTGATGTGGTGGGTGAAATCATCGGCGACCCTGATTTGGCGCAGTTTAATACTGACGAGGCTGCTTTTGAACACCGCGATGACATTAAACGGCGGGTACAAGCCAAAATACGTGGGCAGACGACGGAGCATTGGCTCGAGCAGATGCTTGCTCGCGACCTCTGGTGCGCCCCCGTACAAGACTTTGAAACGCTAGTAAACGACCCGCAGGTGCAACACAACAGCCTCATTCAAACTGTGAATCACCCGGTTGCTGGTGAGGTCAAGGTCGTCGGTACGCCCATGAAATTTAGTGAGACGCCGGGGCGCATTCGGCATGGTGTACCCAGCGTAGGACAGCACACCGATGAGGTGCTACAAGAACTTGGTTACGATCAGACCCAATGTGATACGTGGCGGGCAGAGGGGGTGATTTAGCGTGGCGCTTGTGTTGCGGGACACCCTCGAGCCAGGCATTACCCAACTCACCTTTAACAGGCTGGACAAACTGAACGCACTCTCAACTGAGCTACTTGATGAATTTGAAGCACACCTGGCTGATATTCGCACGGATGACAGCATCCGCGTGGTGATTTTGACAGGTGCAGGTGACAAAGCTTTTGTCGCAGGTGCCGACATCGCCGAATATGCAGATGGCAACCGTGAGGCGTTTACAACTTTTCAACGACGGGGGCGGCGCGTGAATGACAGCCTCGAGCACTTCCCCAAAGTCACTATCGCGGCAGTGAATGGCTATGCACTCGGCGGTGGCTTTGAACTCGCGCTCTGTTGTGACCTCATTTTGGCGAGTACAACAGCCCGTTTTGGACTGCCTGAAGGACTTCTTGGCTTATGTCCAGGAGGGGGCGGCAGTCAGCGCTTGGTACGTGCTGTTGGGCGTTATGTGGCTGCAGACGTGCTCCTAACTGCGCGCCGACTTTCTGGGGAAGTAGCGTTTAACTTGGGATTGGCAGCAGCAGTTGTTGAACCCGAGGCCCTAGCTGAGGCTGCGCTCGAGAAAGCCCGTTACGCGCTCAAAGTAGCACCACTAGCCGCGCAAGCGATGAAACGATTATTGCGAGATGGCGCGGACGCAGCGTTAGCAAGCGCCCTCTCACTCGAGCAAGAAGTGCTTTTCAGTTTGTACGCTAGTGAGGATGGGCTCGAGGGTATTCAAGCATTTGTTGCAAAGCGTTCACCAGAATTTAAAGGTCATTAAGCAATGACGACCTTCCCATCCACAACGGAAGCATCTTTCAAGAATAAAGTTGTCATCATCACAGGCGCAGCTGATGGCATCGGTCTGGTAACGGTGAAGTCTTTTGTTCAAGCTGGGGCGCGGGTGGTGCTGGCAGATGTTGATGTGGCGAAAGGTGAAGCGGCAAGGGCCTCCCTAAATATAGACAACACAACCCTATTCATCCCTACTGATGTCAGTGATAGCAACAGCGTGAACAGCATGGTGGCGCAAGTTCAACAAACTTGGGGTCAGGTTAATGTGCTCATTAACAATGCCGCCGTTGCTCTCCCTGGTTCAGTCACAGACATTGACGACACAACTTGGCAGCGCGTCCTCAACGTCAACCTAACAGGCGTCTGGCGTGGGATGCGGGCGGTGTTACCGTTGATGGTTGCACAGGGTTCCGGGAGTATTGTAAATGTGAGTTCCATGCAAGGACATCTGGGCTTTCGCGGTTGGTCTGCGTACGCCGCTGCTAAAGGTGGCGTGGAAGCACTCACCCGGCAAGCCGCTGTGGAGTACGCACCTCACAACATTCGCGTAAACGCCGTCGCGCCCGGCACCATTATGACGCCCATGAACGAGCGTATTTTTAAAGAGGCTGATGATCCCGACGCCCTCATTGAAATGTGGAACAGCTTACACGCGCTTGGGCGTTTTGGGCAGCCGCAGGAAGTAGCTAGTGCCATTCTATTTTTAGCGTCTGAGGGTGCTTCGTTCATTACGGGAGAAACGCTTAAAGTTGAAGGTGGCATGGGGGTTAACGGAGGTTGATGAGTTTCTTTATACGTTGATGTAGGTTCCTCGAGCCACTTGATGATGACCTTATGAACTTGCTTGTTGACATTAACGTCAACATCTGAAAATTTGTTCAACAAAGATGTATACGATGATGCTTTGTCATCAGTCAAAACCAACGTCAAATGCCTTTCTCAAGTACCAACCAACAGCATATCGGTCAAAAAACCCTCATTAACACTTTCAACAATGATAGTCTCGACAATGCGGTAGATAGCTGCTAAGGAATCTTGTGATGATTGAACTTTTTGGCAAATCTTGGACACCTCAAGCCCTACGCGAGCAGATTGGTGATATGACTCAACTCGCTGGCGTACAAGCCTTTGTGCTGGATGATGGACGCGGTAAGGGTAGTCGTGTGTTGAACGTGCATACAGGTGGTGGGCTCGAGTTTCAAGTGCTCATTGACCGCGCGCTAGATGTTGGCATGTGCCGCTACAATGGGCATTCTCTTTGTTGGCACAGTCCGGCGGGCTGGCCGCATCCTGCGTTTGCAGAACAAGCTGGCCTCGGTTGGCTCAGAAGTTTTGGCGGCGGGCTGGTTACAACCTGCGGCCTCGACCAATTTGGCGCTGCTAATACAGATGATGGCGAAGACCTTGGCATTCACGGGCGTATTTCTAATTTACCTGCTGAGCAAGTGTCTTGGTCGGCAGATTGGGAAACGACAGATGCAGATGAGGCCTACATCATCACCATTCAGGGTAAGGTTCGTCAGGCGCGGTTGTTTGGGGAGAACTTGCTGCTGAGTCGTACATTACGCACGGGACTTGGAGGGAGCTGGCTCGAGCTAACCGATACCGTCACTAACGAAGGGTTCAATCCTCAGCCTCACATGATTCTGTACCACTGCAATTTAGGCTTTCCGTTAGTTGCGGAGGGAAGTCACTTAGACCTAGAGGCAACCACCACAACCCCACGTGACGGCGTCGCTGAAGCTGGAATTAACACTTGGCAGCACATCCACGCACCGCAACAAGGCTATGAGGAACAAGTATTCCATCACCTTGTTAAATCATCAGATAATCACTACGCACAGGCAATGGTGAACAGTCCAACGGCTGGATTTGGGCTTAGGCTCGAGTACTCCCTAAACAGTTTGCCCAACCTGTATCAGTGGAAAATGTTGGGGCAAGGTGCGTATGTGTTGGGACTTGAACCTGCTAACTGTGCGGGTATTTTGGGCCGGGCAGATGCGCGGGAGCGTGGTGAGTTGGTAACTCTTGAGCCGGGTGAAACGCGCAAGTACCAACTGCGGTTTAGCATCATCTAAGTGCCCTCCACCTCTATTTGCCAGAGGATAAAGGTGGAAGACGTATAGGTCTAGAGCGCCATGCCCACAAAGTTCAGTAAAAATGCACCACCATAGTTTGGATAAGCTTGTCGCAGCGCGTCTTGCAAACTAGCCTCATCGGTAGCAGCTTCTACAGCTTCATTAAACACGTTCAAAAAGTCAATGGCACTGTCGAGCTCACCTCTAGTAGTAGGAAATCCGTGACCGGGCAAGATGACATCGGCATTGTCCATCGTTTGTAGAGACTGCAAAATACTAATCCAGTTAGCGCGATTGGTTCCTGGAAAAAAGTAAACGTTGTTATAGACCAAATCCTGAGCAACAAGTATGCCAAGTTCTGGTAAGTGGACAACAATTTGCTCAGGTGCTTCAGCATCATCGTACAGCAAATATTCAAAGGTGAGCCCGTCAAGTACCTCATTACCAGCCGTTAGTGTAGCTGTCTCATCAAGTGCATTAGCAGGCAGGGGAGTATCAGCATTCACTTGCTGAGCAATATCCGCGCGCACGTTAGCTGTTGTCACTATGGGTACGTCTCCAAAACTAGTGAGTCCTGACCAATGATCCGGGTGAGCGTGGCTAATGATAACGCGGTCAATGGGCTTACCGAGGCTATCAGCATAACTTCGTAACTCAGCGGCAGTGTTGGGGAGTAGGGTTGTATCTACAATCACCAGTTGACGTTCTGTTTCAATAATGTGTGACGTAACCAAAACGCCTGCTTCTGGTGAAACATAGCTGTGTAGGGTAGCACCCTGCTTAGGCAGTTGAACAATACTGCCTTCGGTGGGTAGTACCCGCATGGTGTTCATAGCATCTTGTGCCCAGGCCTGTCCTTTAAGGCCTTGCCAACTGGCTGCTGCAGCACCTGCCAGACTCCAAGCACCAAACGATTTAAGCAAGCTACGGCGTGATAGGTTTGTCATTGTCACCCTCCTCAACCGTTGCTACAAACTCAGGTTCCTAATTCACAACGGTATAGTAAGGAGTTTAAATTAGCAGGCACTTTTTGTATAGTAGGTACTTACGAGTGCCCATAAAATTCTAGCGAGGTTATTTGATGGAATACACCATTGACGTTTTAAATCCTTACTGTCCCTCACGCAAAACGCTGCTATTACTATCGGATAAATGGGTTATGCTCATCATCTTGACATTAGCCACAGGTACGCAGCGCCACGGCGAGTTAAAACGTAATCTTGGTAATATCTCGCAGAAGATGCTGACGCAAACGCTCCGTAAGCTCGAGCACAGCAACCTTGTTGAACGCATTGATTACCAAGAAGTACCGCCCAAAGTGGAGTACCGCCTTACAGCACTTGGTGACAGCTTGCGCGAGCCCATTTGTGCTCTAGGGCGCTGGGCTGAGCAGCATTACGATGCCACAATTCAGTAGGAGGGGGAGCTTTGCCAGCTCAACTGCAAACGCATAACCAATACCAGACGATGCCCCTGTGACTAACGCTGTTGTCCTTGTGTAGCTAACGCTCATCTGCTTGCAACCTTCCAAACATCCGCAAATCCTGAAACTTTCCTTTGAAGTACGATTTTTGCCTCAGCGTTCCCTCGTACTGGAACCCGCACTTGAGCAGCACCTTATCCGACCCGGGGTTGCCAGGCGAGGTCCATGCCTCGAGCCGGTTCAGATTAAACGTTGTATGCCCTTGCTTAACAACCTCAGTTAACGCCTCAGTCATAAAACCCTGCCCCCAGTGAGTGTTGATAAGTTCATAGCCGATGATGCCGCAGCGCTCTTTTTTGTAAATCCGGTTAATGCGAATTGCACCGATGAGCGTATCTTGGTAGTCAATTGCCCATGCGCAGCCTTTGCGTTTAGAAAATAACGCTATCATCCAGGTGATAAGGCGCTGGGTTTGCGTGACGGTTGGCGCGTCGGGAATATCTGAAAAAGCAGTTACCTCTGGGATAGCGAGGAGTTCACGGTATGCGGGTACATCTGCACCTGTCACAGCCCGCAGGGTGAGCCGCTGGGTTTGTAAGGTTGGGAAGTTGTCAAAGCCTGCTGGGGGCATAGTGATACACCTGGTAACTTTCGTCTAATGGTTAGGAAGGTTGAGGGGGATGCTCGAGCATCTCTTAACCTACTTAACGCATCTACAGATTAGCTTATTTGAAATGATGTGCGACTCATCAGCATCATCTTGCTAACCGTCAAGAGTGCTACCATAACAGCTATGAACCCCGTATTTGTTGAGGAGAACACCTTATGAACGACGCTGATAAAACTTTTCTCCGTGAATTTCTAGCTGCACCGGGCACAAGCTCATTTGAGTCCAAACCCGCGGCCGTCTGGCGTGAACGCGCCACAAGTATGGATGCAGCCGTAAGTATTGACAGCTACGGGAACAGTTTTGCCACGTTTAATCCAGACGGTGCCATTAAAGTGATGCTGGCCGGGCACGTGGATGAAATTGGGCTCATTATCACCTACATTGATGAGCAAGGGTTTCTGTATTTTCGTGGCGTGGGCGGTTGGGATTCCCAGCAACTGGTAGGGCAGCGGGTGCGGGTGGTTGGTTATAAAAGCGAGCTGGTAGGTGTGATTGGCAAAAAGCCAGTACACCTTATGAAGCGGGAAGATGCTAGCAAGGTTTCCAAACTTGAAGACATGTGGATTGATATTGGAGCCAAAGATGCCGATGATGCCAAAAAACATGTGCGCGTTGGCGATTTTGCGGTGATTGAGCAGCCTTTTTTAGAACTGTTGAATGGGCGCGTAGCTAGTAAAGCTATTGACAACCGCATTGGCGCGTATATTGTGCTGGAAGCTGCCAAGCAAGCAGCAGCAGAAAATGCAGACGCCCAAGTTGTGGCTGTAGCAACGGTTCAAGAAGAGATTGGCGGTATTGGTGCCTATGTAGCATCTCACAGCCTCGAGCCCCATGTTGCTATCGCCATTGACGTAACCCACGCCAGTGACATTCCCACCGTTGACAAAAAGCGCACGGGCGAATCCCCGTTTGGGTCAGGTCCGCAGTTTTCGGTTGGGTCGTATGTTCACCGGGGCGTGCTTAACAAGCTGATTGCTGCAGCCGAGGCAGAGTCCATGAGCTACAGCTTAGCCAGCGCGCCAGCTTACACCAGTACAGATGCCGACGACATCGCCAAAAACCGCAGTGGCGTACCTACAGCCGTGGTGTCCATCCCTAACCGCTACATGCACTCACCTAGCGAGATGATTGACCTTGCGGATGTTGATAGCATCGTGCAAATACTGGTGGCGTTTATTAAGCGGCTTAGTAAAGATGAAGACTTTACTCAACCTTTATAGAACAGATAATTCACCTCAGTTGTTTGTGAGTTGTACTGCAGGCAGAATATAACTAAAAAACAACTGATATGGAATCTGTGCCCCGGGCGAGTTGTAATACCCAGCGGTGCTCACAGCCACTAAATCAAACGCTGGCACAATAAAAATAGCCTGACCGCCGTTACCTTGAGCCGTAACAACGTCGATATTTTCTCCACCTTGGGGAACGTTGTACTGCCGCCATAAAAACCCGTAGTCAACACTGTCAAGTTTTGTGTGAGGGTGTAAAGATTGGTTGATCCACTGCCCGGGGACAAGCTGCTGACCTTGCCAGTTACCCTCTGCTAGAACCAACATGCCAAGCTTGGCCATACCTTGTGGGGTAAGTAGCAAGTGCCCGCCGCTATCAACTTTGCTGCCGCCGTCAAACCGTGCCCACTGATAATTTTCAATGTCTAAAGGTGCAAACAAGACGCGGTCTGCAAACATCGCAAAGTCTTCGCCAGTTGCTTGCGAAATGACCTCACCCAAGGCAACCACACCGCCCGTGCAATAGCGGGTGACCTCACCGGGAGGATTGACGACATCTAGCTCGAGAAAGTACCTAACCCAGTCGCTCGAGCGGTACATGCGGTCTTCTTGCCCGCGCGTGCTGCGGTCGCTATCGTCACAATCTAGGCCGTTACTCATGGTGAGTAAGTGCCGTAAGCTAATGTCATCTTTATCGGGAATATCTGAATACGCATTCCCTAAGTAGTCCATCATGCTCGCGTCTACACTGGTTAAATACCCTTGTTCAATGGCGATGCCTACCAGCAGCGAGGTAATGCTTTTGGTGACAGAACGCAAATCTTGCGGCGTGTGGCGGCTGTAGCCGTTGTAATATTCCTCAAACGCAAGATGACCATCTTTGACGATAAGCAAACTGTGTAATTTATGTTCGCTGTCATCAGGAATGACCTCACGAAGCTGGTCTATGGTTTGGGCGTTTAAGCCTACATCCTCCGGTGTGGTGGTAGGTAAAGGAGCATCTTCTGCAAATGGACTAGGGATGCTTGGCGTGCAACTTACGATAAGAACGAGTACTACAAGCATAAGCGGGTTAAGTTGTTGACGAAAAACAGATTGAGGCATTCAATCTCCAAAGATGACCTTGATTACATCTGCTATTTCCAAAGATAAGAGTAAGCTGGTTAGTGAGCTGCTTGGTCACATAAGAGCATGAACTGCATCCTAGGTGAGAAACAAGACATCCTCTCACCTAGCGCAAGACGTAGTGTCTTTGATAACTTAGGTTTCTGAATCTTTTGGCGCAGTAGGGGTTAAAGCTAAGTAACTCAAATATGTTTGTTCGCCTTCCTTAGCACGGTATTTATTGAGTAGCTCGAGTAACTCCTGTTGCATCAACTTGGCATCCTCAAAACTGAGTTTAAGCGTGGCAAACTGCTCAAAAACAGCCGGAACTGCGTGATCTCTAGGGTTAAACACCTGACCTGCAGACAGCGCCGCTTCCACGCGGACAGCCTCACCCACCTTGCTAATCTGCACACCCCACGTCTCCGAAAGGTGGCTTGCTGAGCCCACCATGCCGTTAAAAAGATCGTCTAGATAAGGTTTGTTGGTGTACCACATAAGCTCTAATAACCCCGCTTCACTACTAGCTTCAAAAGGCACAAAAAACCCTTCTGCAACGGCACGGTAATGTTTGATGATGCGACCTGCACGCTGTTCTTCGTGATCAACGGTAAGTAAACCCAAGTCCAGCCAACGCTTGACCCGGTAAAGTACCGAGTTAGGTGTTTCGTTAAGTTGTTTAGCAGCCGCGCTCACCGTACAGGCTTGACCTAAAAACGGTACAAACCAGCGTCGTTCGTTACCATCTAACAGGCTTTTGGCAGCACGTTGGTCGCTCACCGTGTGGACAGGGATATTGTAGGTGTTGATCTTGGTAGGCACGTTACGTTGCAGTTTATCTGTCAAACGCTAGATTGCTCGTACACTAGGTTGTCACCCAAAAGTCAGATAGTGCCGCTTGCAGGTTGGCTTAAAACCATTGATACTGAGGATGTTGATCCAGTTCATTACAAACCTCGTAACAGCTTGGTGGCAACGTTCAAAACATACACCGGATGTGTACCGTGAGCGGCTCGAGCTAACTCCCTTTCACCCTCTACCAGATACTGGCTATTTAGTCGGCGGCGCTGTTCGTGACGCGCTTCTTAACCGCCCTGTGAGCGACATCGACTGGCTTGTTCCCAATCCCAAACAGCTTGCTAAGCAGGTTGCCGATGCCTCTGCAGGAAGTCTTGTCTGTTTGGACGAGACGCGCAATGTCTGGCGGGTTGTGACTAACCTAGTTGATGAGAACTCTGCTGATAACATCAGCACTCGAGACTATGTTCCTCTTGAAACAGCCCTCGAGGACGACCTCAAGACCCGCGACTTCACCCTCAATGCGATTGCTACGGACTTAGATGGCGTGATTTACGACCCCTTAAACGGGCGTCAAGATATTGCCAACAAACAGATACGTGCTATTCACATGGATAATTTTTGTGCTGACCCGCTGCGGCTTTTGCGCGGTGTGCGGCTCGCCTGTCAGCTAGGGTTTAAGCTCGAGCCCAAGACCTACAAGATGATGCTTGAAGTTGCCCGTTCACAGCGTGCTGGACAGACTCCACGCCCGGCTCGGGAACGGGTAGCAAGTGAGCTTAATGCCATCTTGCTCACGCCCTTAGCTGCTTGGGGAGTGGGGCTTTTGGATGGGCTCAAGCTTCTCGACCTCTACCTCCCTGAACTCACTGAGGGGCGCGGGCTTGTTCAAGGTGGCTACCATCATTTAGACGTGCTAGACCACAGCATCGAGGCCTTGCGGCAATTGCTACTAGGTTTTCCAGATGCCTCTTTAGCCCTGCGCTGGGGAACCTTATTGCACGATGTCGGCAAGCCAAGCTGTCACACCCACGACCCAGACACAGGCAAAACCCACTTTTATGGCCACGACAAAGCAGGTGCGCGTCTTGGCAAGCAAATACTGCAGCGTTTGTGTCAGCCCAATACCGTCGTTCACGAGGCAAGTGAGTTGGTGCGCTATCACATGCTGCGGCTACCGAAGACAGACAAAGCCATTCGCCGTTTTATTCACCGCCGCAGGCACATCCTACCGGATTTGCTTAAAGTGATGCTAGCTGACCGCGAAGCGGCCCGAGGCAAGCAGAGTAGCCGGGCAGCCCGGCAAGCTTACCGTTTGGCAGTATCGCGTATTTTAGCTGTGCAAGACTTAGCTGTACAAGACCAAGAAGCGCCAGCACCCCTACTTAGTGGGCAAGAGGTGATGGCGCTATTAGAGCTTGACCCGGGGCCCAAAGTTGGCGAAGCCCTGCGGTTTTTAGCTGAGGCTAGGGCCGTTGGCGATGTTCACAACAAAGACGATGCCATGCGCGCGCTGCTAAGTTACGCTGATAAACAAGGCTGGTTAGATGATGGTGATAATTCTGCTCGCAATGATTCTGCTACTCATTAACCTGAGTCCGATGTTTCAAAACGGTCAGAAATGCGTCTCTGACGCATATTGTGAGGTAGTCGTAAAAACCATCAGCCCTTGAACGAGCATCATTCAGGTTGTAAAACCTATATGTGATGTGTCTGAGGACGTAATGTCTCTGGTATTCACACAAGATTATGTCTCTGACCTGAGTACACGACAAATTTGAAATAAAGAGTTCTCCAGTCAGAATGTTTATTGGACAAATAAACAGCGAGGAGAACTCAGATGAAGCATACCGGATTGGTTAGAGCGTTGCGAGCTGTGGGGGTCAAGCTACCCCAACCA
>JBCCOX010000019.1:0-18935 GCA_039025155.1 Deinococcota bacterium
CGACACCCTAGTAGTTATTCATCTGCGGCCTATCACTCATATTTTAACGTGAAAGATACTTCATCACTGAATAAACTGTCATTTTCTTTTAAGGTGCTGCTTCAAGTAGCCCAAAAGACCTCAATCACTATGCCACTACAGTGTGGCTAATTAGCAGATATCTTTAATCACTTACAGAAGGGATTCCCCTAACGCTATGGCAATATCATCAGCTAACCTTGACCTCATCACACCGTCCTGCACGTTAAGGGGGCAATATCTGCAGCATACCTCCAAATGCTGGGGGCGACACTAATGTTTTCGCTTCGCAATAAAATTTTGGCATCACTGTGTATTAGTAGTTTACTCGCTGCGCTATGTATTGTCTTGGTAGCTCGGCAGTTTGTGTATAACCAGTTTAACAGGCAGGTCACAGAGCGAGCCTTTGAGAATTTTCAAGAAGACATGGTGGACTACTATGAACACTATGGGTCTTGGGAAGAAGCGCTGAGCAGCCAACCGTTTTCAGAATTTGTAGTGGCAAAACGCAGTGCTCAACGTAATCTGTTGCAACCGACGTCACCGCGTGGGAATCCACCTAACATCGCAACTGACGGTTCTGTGCCAAGTCAAGTGGGTAGAACGCCTCAGCTAGATGAAACACCTCAAGCAAGTGCAAGACCCCAAGCAAGTGCAAGACCTCAAGCGAGTGCAAGATCAGGTGATGTGCGCCCTTCAGTTGCAGCATCAACCATAGCAGCGTCTGACATGCCATCTATAACTCCTTTGGGAGGTCTACAGAGAGGTCCGCGGGCAGATTTTCAAGCAGATTTACAAAGGCATAAGCCACCTGTGTCATTTACTGTTGTAAATGAAGTAGGTCGGTTTCTGTATCCACCTGGACGTATAGGCACACTTGTTAAGGGAAACTGGCGTAATCGAGCTTTGCCGCTCGTATCTGCTGATCAGGTGATTGCTTACGCGTTGCCTGATGGCAGACCTATTTTATCTGACCAGGACCAAGCCTATTTAACATCGATGCGTCATGCCTTTGGCTACGGGCTGCTTATTGCCATTCCTTTGGTTTTAGTGATGGGCTTTTTGATTGCTCGGCAACTTGCCCGCCCGCTGCAGCATCTTACTCAGGCTACTCATGCGATGGCGAACGGGCAGATTCAGCAGCATGTAGAAACGACAAACCGCGATGAAATTGGCAACCTAACGCGTAGTTTTAACCAGATGAGTCGTGATTTAAATTCGGCCTATGCACGTCTTTCGGCAGCCAAAGACGCTGCAGAAGCAGCAAGCCACGCAAAAAGTACCTTTTTGTCCAACATGAGCCACGAACTGCGCACGCCACTCAATGCCATTATTGGCTTTTCACAATTGCTAGCCCGCGAACCCAGCATCACAACAAATCAACGCGATAACTTAGCCATCATTCACCACAGTGGTGAGCACCTTTTGCACCTCATCAACAACGTGTTATCAATGGCTAAAATCGAGGCTCATGAAATGACGTATCATGAAGAGGCGTTTGATGTGCGCCGCTTTAGCACCTATCTTACGGCGATGTTCAGCCTAACAGCAAAGCAAAAGCAACTTCAGTTTGAGATTGACATCGCCCCTGAGGTACCTGCGTATATCCGCAGTGATGAACATATGCTGCGGCAAGTCCTCGTAAATTTACTTAGCAATGCCTTTAAATTTACACATGAGGGCGCTGTTAGGGTGTCGTTAACCTATCAGCCTGATCAGCTTGGGGTTGAAGTTGCAGACACGGGTGTGGGTATCTCAGCACACGAACTGTCGCGCTTATTTGAACCCTTTCAACAAACTCAGAGCGGGCAGCAGAGCAAAGCTGGGACAGGCTTAGGCTTGCACTTAAGCAAGCAGTTTGTGAGCCGCTTGGGGGGTACGTTGAAGGTTTACAGCGAACAAGCTAAGGGTACAACCTTTGCGTTTGCCATACCCGTTCAAGCTGTTCAAGCAGTACCAAAGAGCCAGCTAGTGCGCCGTGTAACTGGACTTACACAAACACCACCTACAGCACCAGCGCCCAAAATTTTAATTGCTGATGACAAGCTCCACAACCGTAAGTTACTAGGGGATTTACTGGGTCAGGTGGGCTTTGAAGTTAGAGCTGCTGAAAACGGTCAGGTTGCGCTCGAGCTATGGCGTTCTTGGTCGCCAGAACTTATCTGGATGGATGTGCGCATGCCTGTTTTGGACGGCGCTCGTGCCATGGAAATCATCAAACAAGAAGCTGCCCAACAGGATAAATGCATTTACATCATTGCCCTAACTGCCAGCGTGTTTCAAGAAGATGAAGCTGACATTCTAGCTGCAGGCTTTGACGGCTTTGTCCGTAAACCCTTCCGCGAGCAGCAAATTTTTGATGTGATTGCCGAGCACCTAGACCTGCAGTACAGCTATGAGGATACACCCCAGCACCCGACGCTAACGGGCATTGTGCCTACTGAACTGGCTGTACAGTATCTGGCGAGTTTGTCAGAGGACCTACTGGGCGACCTCGAGCAAGCAAGTCAGGCAGCAGACATTGCCGCGCTAACTCAGCTTAGTGACGACATTAAGCAGCAGCAACCCGCACTGGCAAACGTTTTAGCCGCACTCATAGACAATTTTGCCTACGACCAGCTCTTAGACTTGTTAGGGCAAGCGCGTGATTACACCATATCAACACCCCAGTTAGCTACCCCAGCTCAAGAAGATACTGGGTCCATATCAGCGGCGTCTTAAAGCTTTGCTAAGTTTAAGTTATTCTGTATCACTACACGAATTTGTGCTAATTTCTTGACATTAACAGTTGTCCTAGACGGGAAAACTCGACATGGTTTAAGTGTTTTTAACAGTGTCTTCAATGAGATAGAGCAATACCTTGCCGGGTTATTTTGGCAGCAAAATAGCTCGAGAGGCGTAGAACATCAGCGAGACAACTCATAAGCTAAAACGGCTACAAATGATGTCTCAACACAGGCTGAACTAACAACAAACCTGCCAACAAAAGTTCGGGCTCTTGGCCTAGCAGCATGTCGTGCCGTCCTGCTCACTAACGTTATACTTAAATCCATGACGCTACCAGCCAAGACGCTAGCCGAGGCGCAAGCTCGAGCGCTCACACCGATTCCGATTAAACACTTTATAAACCCTCTGGGCTTTACACCGTTCCAATCGGAATCGGTAGCTGTTTCTACACCTTGGTTGTATCGCTAACGCTCGGAACTAGGTGGGTTAATTCGTTAACGAATTAACCGGAAAGGGATCACTACCATCAACCCCCATCCTAAAGGCGATATTCTTGTAGTGGACGACGTTGCTGCCAACCTCAAAATTTTGGCTCCGGTGCTTACCAAGCAAGGTTACAAAGTGCGCCCGGTCACCACGGGCGCGCAGGCCCTAAACGCGGTGAAAGCCAGCCTGCCCGACCTCATCTTGCTAGATATTCGCATGCCAGACATGGACGGGTTTGAGGTCTGTAAACAGCTCAAAGCTGACCCCATCAGCCAAGCTGTGCCCATCATCTTTATAAGTGCGTTTGATGATGTGACTAGCAAAGTGACCTCGTTTGAACTCGGCGGGGTAGACTACATCACCAAACCCTTTGAAGAAGCTGAGGTAATTGCTAGGGTGGGAACACACGTAAGTTTGTACCGCTTGCGCTTAGAGCTTCATCAACAACTGCAGGCCCTAGAAGATGCCAACGCCCGCATCAAAGAACTTAGCATTCGTGATGAGCTTACGGGCTTATACAACCGCAGGCATTTTAATGAAGCAGCCCTGCAGATGTTTTCGGCTTCCCAGCGTTATGCTAGGCCGCTCACCGTGGTCATTGGCGATGTGGACCTGTTTAAACGAGTGAACGACCGTTTTTCGCACGCTGTTGGTGATGACGTGCTTAACATGATTGCGCAGCTACTTTGCCAAGATCGCCGTGAGGCAGATATTGTGGCCCGCTACGGCGGCGAAGAGTTTGTGATGGCCTTGCCGGAGACATCTTTAGAAGATAGCCTGCAAGCCTGCGAAACTTTGCGGCAGCGCATTGAAAAACATCCTTGGGAGGCTGTTGCGTCGGGGTTAGCCGTCACCATGAGTATGGGCCTCTGTGCAGATACCAGTTTGGGCAGCTTGGAAGCCATGCTTAACTGTGCAGACCAAAAGCTATATGACGCTAAAGCTGCTGGGCGCAACAATGTTCAGTATTAAGCTTGGTGCAGGGTAGACTACCTGTTGTGCGCGTTATTAGTTTAAACCTCAACGGCTACCGGGCAGCAGTGAAAAAGGGTTTGCTCGAGTTCCTTAGCAGCCAACATGCAGACATAGTTTGCTTTCAAGAACTCAAAGCTGACCTAGCTAGCTTGCCAGAGTCCGTCATGAATTACCACACGCTGTGGCATCCAGCTGAGCGCAAAGGCTATAGCGGCGTGGGCCTACTCCTCAAACAAAAACCAGAGGACGTTCATGTCGGCATGGGTGTGAAGATTTACGACTGTGAAGGGCGGGTACTGCGCGCTGACCTTCGAGGCGTGACTATCGTCAGCGTCTACGTGCCCTCGGGTAGCAGTGGCGATCCCCGGCAAGCGTTTAAGATACGCTTTCTAAAAGCCTTTAAGCGTTACCTCAAAGCACTACTTGCAGAAGGTCGCAAGCTTATCGTCTGCGGTGATTACAACATCGCCCACCAAAAAATAGACCTTAAAAACTGGCAGTCCAATCAAAAAACCAGTGGCTTTTTGCCGGAAGAACGCAAGTGGTTAGACACCACTCTGAAGTTGGGCTTACGTGATGCTTACCGCGAGTATATTGGCCCAGATACCGCCAGCTATTCGTGGTGGTCGTTACGTTCTGGGGCAAGGGGACGGAATGTGGGCTGGCGTTTGGATTATCAGCTTGCGTCACCTGAATTAGCGGCTACCGTTGCTCATGCTGAGATTCCGATGGAACCGGTGCTGTCTGACCATGCGCCAGTAGTGATGGAGTACGACCTGTGATAGTCAACGTTAGCATCTAAACTTGGTCGAATATAGTAATGTTTTATACTCTTTTCGGTTAATCCTAGCAGTTTTAGGATACGTTCCCCCACACTGAGTGGGTTTATTTCAACTTGCCTAGCTCGCATCAATGTACTTATACCAAATCCGGTTGATTCTCAAAGAATCAACTCCTGCAAGAGCAGGTAGGATAAGCTACGGAATCCGTGGTGGACGCAATGATGCCTTTAGGCATTATTCGGTGTACAAGCGGATTCCGTATTAGCTGATATTTTTACGTTCACTACAGGTTTTGTTTAAGTTTCAAGCGGTAACCTGACCACCTGCAAGTCGGTATATTGAAAATCGTCGCCCACAAAGGCAAGCCGTTCACCAGTTGCTTTAGCAAGCGCGTAACTCATAACATCACCATAGTTGAGGGCTGCTTTGTGTCCTTGACCTTTGCCATAGGTAAGGTAAGCTTCACGGGCTAGGTTAGCTTGTTTTTGGGTAAGTGGTGCAATATAAATATCTACTTCTAACAAAAACTTATTCAACTGCTCGAGGTGTTCTTGCTTAGACAAGGTTTTATCTCGTGAGAGCACAGCTTGTGTTTCAACCACAGATGCAGCTGAAATATGCTTTTTTTCTTGTCGGTAGAGAAACGCAAGACTTTGCTGCCAACCTGCTTCTCTTGTCATGATGTGGATGATGACGCTGGTGTCGAGAACCACTAGGGCATGCCAAGCATCTCTTCAAGTTCTTCTTTTGTGGATGTTTTGCCAAGTAAGTTGGGGTCCATATTAGCGTGAATTTCTTCTTCCACGAATGTAATGAGTTGCTCGAGGTCGTCTCTTTGTTGTCTCTCGAGTTGATGTTCATAGTGCTCAAGTGCTTCAATGACAAGCTCAGTCTTGCCTTTACCTGTTAAGTGACTAAGCTTAGTGAGCAATTCTAAAGCATGGTCATTTTTAATACTGACTTGTTTCATGGGCTGACTCTAGCACAATTTCTACAATAAGCCGGCGTTTGTAGAATGCTGAAACTAACTGGTATTAGCTAGGTTAAGCTTTATTGCTCGAGGCCACCCGCTCAATAAGTAACGCCCCCAAAATTACTGCCCCTTTAACAATCTGCTGATAAAACGATGGCACGTTAAGTAGGTTCATGCCGTTGTTAATCACCCCAATAATCAGCGCGCCAATGAGCGTGCCAAACACGCCACCACGCCCACCAAAGAGCGATGTTCCACCGACCACTACAGCAGCAATAGCATCTAACTCAAATGCCGCGCCAGCAGAGGGTTGTGCGGAGTTAAGCCGCCCGGTGAGGACCATCGCAGCAACGGCTGCGGTGAGTCCAGAGTATGCGTAGCTAAATAGCAACACGCGCTTTACCGGAATACCTGACAAGCGGGCGGCTTCGTCGTTTCCGCCAATGGCGTAAATAGCACGTCCTAGAGAGGTAAACCTCAGCATGATGTGGGTGATAACAAGCACGCCTAACATCACCCAAATGGGCACAGGAATGCTCCACACCTGACCGTAGCCAAGCGTCTGAAAAATGTCAGGTAGGCCGCTCACCGGACGGCCACCTGTAAATGCTAAGGCAGCCCCGCGAAACATGGTGAGCCCCGCTAAGGTCACAATAAATGGCGCGATGCCTGCAAAGGCGACAAATATGCCGTTGAACGCACCCAGCGCGGTTCCTAAGCCAACAGCCGCACCGATGGCAAGCCCTGCTGGTAGGGTATTTACAGCAAGGCTTGCGCCCACCACGCCTGTAAGCGCCACCAGTGACCCCACCGACAAGTCAATCCCGCGCCCAATGATGATGACGGTCATGCCGTAGGCGATGATGGCGTTAATCGAGATTTGCCGGAGTACATTGATAATGTTTGACCGCGTCAAAAAGCGCTCCGAGAGGAGGCTCAGTACAAGAACCAAGGCGGCAAGTGCTAGCACCAACCCAAAACGAGCCAGCAAGTTACGCCAAGGGATACTACGCTGTCGTTGTTGTGGCACCAGTGACATGGGCAACAACCTCCTCGTAGCGGAAGGGTGCGCGCAGGGTAGCACTTACGCGGCCTTCACGAAAGACTAAGATACGGTCAGCTAAAGTGATGAGTTCTTCGGTATCGCTCGAGGCAACAATCATACCTAAGCCCTGCGCTGAAAAATCTTCAATCACACTGTAGAGTTCTGCACGTGCGCCCACATCTACACCTCTGGTGGGTTCATCTAGCAGCAACATATCTGGTTGAGTGGCGAGTGCTTTAGCAATGACTACCTTTTGTTGATTACCACCAGACAAGTCAGAGACATGTTTAGTGGGGTCGGCTGGGCGTAGGGATAAACGCTCGATCCAATAGTTACTCTGCTCGCGTTCCTTAGCAGCTTGCATAAATCCCCAACGTTGTAGGCGGTTTAGGGTTGCTAGAGAGATGTTCTCGCACACCATCAGTGCTTGAACCAGACCTTGCACTTTACGGTCACTGGGTACCAAAACTAATCCCATACGGATAGCTTGTCTAGGTGATGTAATAACTACTGATGACTGACTAAATTTGCTGATGTGGGCGTGGCCTTCTAGCCCAAAAAGTGTAGGTAGTACGCGTTCACGCCCGGAGCCAATGACACCTGCTAGACCAACAACCTCACCTGTTTGGAGGGTGATGGTGAGCGGCTCGAGCTCTTCATGCTGAACGTTAATCTCTGCGAGTTGGTCGGGTTCTAGCTGAGATACGTGCTGGGTATGCTCAACGTCCCTACCCACCATAAGTTGCACAATTTCGGTAGGCGTTGTGGTTTGAATACTGCGCGTGCCGATGTACTGACCGTCCCGTAGGACCGTGACGCGGTCGGCAATGCGAAAGACTTCCTCGAGCCTATGGCTTATGTACACCATGCTCACACCACTGGCCTTAACCTTGGCAATAAGTTCAAACAGCCGCTCAGTTTCCGCTGCAGACAGTGCTGCGGTGGGCTCATCTAGAATTAAGATGCGCCCTTCACGGGCAAGGGCTTTGGCAATCTCGACAAGCTGTTGCTCGCCAATACTAAGCTGTGAGAGTTCCGTTTTAGGGTCCACGTCAAGGTCAACCTCAGCTAGAAGGTCGCGTGCTGTGGTGTAAAGCTTGCGGTAGTTAACTAGCGGACTTAAGTCGCCTAAAAACAAATTCTCAGCAACGGACAAACTTGGCACCAAGGCTAGTTCTTGATATACCATCACCACGCCGTGCTCGCGGGCGTCGGTGACGTTGCTAAATTTGACGGCCTCACCTGCTAGAGTCATGCTGCCGCCATCATGCGGTTGGACGCCTGCGAGGATTTTCATGAGGGTGGACTTACCCGCGCCGTTCTCGCCAACGAGCGCGTGAACTTCGCCAGCTTGCAGGTCAAAAGAGACATCCTCGAGTACCGTCACTGCACCAAAACGCTTGGTGATACCTGTCATGGTAAGTAAGCTCATAGGTGATAGCTCATAGGTGATGTCTTACGGGTGAATGTCTCACTGGGGTTGCTCCGCGAGAAAGGCATCAATCTCTTTCCGGCTTGGTAAAGATGGTTGCGCGCCTGCTCGAGTTACCGCCAGTGCGCCTGTTGCGCTGGCAACGCGAACGGCTTCAGCAAGCGATGTGGTGTCGTCATAGCTGGCAGCTAGCGCGCCCACAAAGGCGTCTCCGGCCGCAGTGGTGTCCACAGCCTCAACCTTAAAACTGGGGAACCTGTGGACCGTCTTGTCATGACACCAGACCACACCAGCCGCACCCAACGTCAAAATCACCGTAGGGACTTGTTCCGCAAGTGCTTTTGCTGTTGTTTCCGGGTTCAGGCTCACGTTGGCTACGTCTTCACCGGCTAGCAGGGCGGCTTCACTTTCATTGACCACCAGCACATCAACATGGCGCACCTGTTCAGGTTTAAGCGCTTGGGCGGGTGCCAAGTTGAGGATGACCTTGGTCCCGGCCTGCTGGGCAAGTTGGGCAGCGTGGAATACGGTTTGTAGTGGAACCTCGAGCTGTAGTACAAGCACGTCGGCAGCTTGAATGACATCCGCCGGAAGGTCGTCTGGCATGAGTTTCATATTTGCGCCAGACGACACGATGATACAGTTTTGGGCGCTGTTGTCCACGGTGATGAACGCCACGCCGGTAGGGGAGTCAGCTAGGGCCTCGAGCTGAGTTGTGTTGATGCCGTCAGCCTCGAGCTGCTTCTTAAGCACCTCTCCAAAACCGTCTTGTCCTACCCGCCCAATCATGGTGACGTTGCCGCCAGCCCTAGCCGCTGCCACGGCTTGGTTAGCACCTTTACCACCTGGGTGCTGGTTGTACTCACCCCCCAGCAAGGTTTCACCCGGAATAGGAAAATGCGGCACTTGCACAACCAAATCCATGTTGAGGCTGCCGACGACAACAACCTTAGTCACTGCCCATCAACCGTATCTAACACCCGTCGTAGTGCCTGAAGCTGCGTCATCTAGGTCATCCTTTCGGAGAAGTCATCAATTTAACTACTGAGATATAACCTGTGTATGCCTCACATTTTATGAAGTCTGACGCAGCCTATGCCTGATGTAAACGACGTTAATTGACTTGATGGACGATAGCAGCATCAACAAGCTAGCTGTGGCGCGCTAAAAAATCTCTGACAACTTGGATGAACCGTTCGTTTTCCTCGAGTTGCGGTGAATGCCCTGAATTTTCAAAAATCACTAGCTCTGCACCTGGAATCTTCTCAGCCATTTCTTCCGAGGCTGCTAGTGGCGTAATCCAGTCATGACGACCAACGATTACCAAAGTGGGCACGTTGATGCTGTGAAGCCTATCAGCCACGTCGTAGTGATTTTTAGCCGTCGAAAAAGCTGCGTTGTGGGTGTCTGCTCGAAAGTTAATGCTAGTAACGAGCTTAGCGGTAGCATCTGGGTCGTAGTTGGCATTGTAGAGGGGAGCAATCATGGCGAAGACATCGCGGAAGTCGTCATCATCTTGCATTTTCCCTGCAAAGATGCGCTCGAGGTCAGCCTCGTTAATACTCGGAAACTCACTCGCTCGGCTTAAGGCGTTTTGCTTGGCTTGGGGTTCGTAGCGGTTGGAAGGGGCAGTGTCGCGCAGCATCAAGTGTGAGACATGTTCAGGATGAGTGAGGATGTACTCGAGCGAAATGTAGCCCCCATATGACCCACCCGTGAGAATGAACGTATCAAGTCCAAAGTGCTCACGTAGCCCGTCCAAATCTGCCACCCACTGCGCGTGGCTATAAGGGGGGATGCCGTCAGATTGCCCTGAGCCCCGCGCATCAAACGTAATCACACGGTAGTCATCCGCGAGAGGCGCAAAGGCTTTTTTAGGACTCGCATGTGACCCCATACCGGGGCCACCATGATGCGCAATAATCGTTGGCTTATCCTCACTACCTTGTATATCAACCCAGAGCTTGACACCGTTAATGGTGATAAACATCGGCTAGCGGCACCAAACCTGCTTCAACACGCGCATGGTGTTGCCGCCGATGACTTTGGCGATATCCTCATCGCTATAACCATGTTTGACGAGCCAACGGACAATGTTGGGGAAGGCCTCTGCGGGGTTTTCGATGCCGTCCACCCACTCAACCCGTGGGAATGACTTATTACCTTTGGAGGCACTTAAACTCAAGGCCTCACTAAGTGTTTTGTGAAGGCCCACGTGGTCGCCAAATAGTACATCCGGCCCGAAGGTCACGTGGTCGATGCCCACCAAGTTCACGCAGTACTCAAAGTGCTCCATAAACGAGTCGATGCTGTGGCGTTGCTGCTTTTCGGTGATGGTGGTGTGTGGGGCGGCTTCAATGCCAATCACGCCACCTTTGTCGGCACAGGCTTTAATAATGTCATCTGGCTTGAGGCGTTTGGTGTCCCACAACCCGCGCGCACCTGCGTGGGTGATAAAAATGGGCTGGTCGCTAGTTTCAATGGTATCCATCGAGGTTTGGTCGCCAGAGTGGGAAATATCAATCGCCATGCCGAGTTTATTCATGCGTTTGACCGCTTGTCGCCCAAACACGGTGAGACCGCCGTCGTTAGGTTCGCGCAACCCACAGCCGAGGGCGTTACCCTCACTGTAAGCGATGCCAAGGCAGCGCACGCCCAGACCGTAGAGCACATCAATGCGGTCAAGTTCGTTTTCGATCATGGCGGCACCCTCGAGCGAAATCACAAACGCCACTTGACCTTGCGCTTTAGCCCGGAGGATGTCCTCAGTCGTTGTTGCCAGCACAACCATATCTTGATGGGCAATGTCAGACAGGCGCATGCCAATATCAAAGATGACATCATCCCACTTCCAGCCACCGCGTGAGGTAATCATGGCGGTGCCGTCCATCATGTTGTCAAACACGCAGTCCAGACCGCTAACACTCAAGCCTTCATAACCTGTGTAATCACGTCCCCAGCGGCGAAATTCCATAAACTCATTCAGGTCTTTGGGAGCGACAAAACAGTGGTCGTGTAGTGAAATAACAATGTTCTGTTCAAACAACGCTTTGACCCTTGCTTCCTCAGCCTCACTCACCTCAACAGCTTGGCTAGGCACACGGTCAATTTCTTTGTCGAGTTCAAACGCTTTGTAGTCCGTACCAGCTTCCAAATACTGATAAGCCTTGTAGCCGTTATAGCGCTTTTTTTGCATAAACTCTCTCCTTAAAATGAGCAATATTCACAGAATTTGACATACTGATACCAGCAGTCCTACTTACACGAAGAAGTCCTGTTAAAGCTAATGTGCTTATTCAAGCATCAGGTGAGGGTGTTCATTGACCTGATGATGTTTCAAAATGCAAATGCTGATGAATCCCAAAACAACGTCTCAAGTGAGCTGAGATATTGCTTGTTCTACGCCTTATGTGACTAGCTACGCGGGTCAAGCAAATCGCGCAGACTGTTTCCTAAGAGGTTAAACGCCAACACCGTAATGGCGATGGCGACGCCCGGATAGACCGCTAGCATAGGCGCTAGCCAAATATTGCCTTGGGCGTTTTGAAGCATGTTGCCCCACGATGCGAGTGGCGGTTGAATGCCGAGTCCGAGGTAAGAAAGTCCTGCCTCAGTCAAAATAGCCCAACCCACGCCAAGGGTAGCCAAGACAGTTGCTTGGGGTAACACTTGCGGTAGGACATGGCGCGCCAAAATGCGCCCTTGCGAGCCACCGAGTGCGTGGGAAGCCTCAATAAAGTCGTTGACCTTGACCTTGCGGGCTTCAGCGTAGACAACTCGAGCCATCTGGGCCCAAAAACCAATGCCCACCGTGATGATGATGACTGCCGGGTGGTTGCCAAACGAGGTGACGATAACAAGGATTAAAAAGAAGTTGGGGATGGCCATAAAGACGTCTACCAGGCGCATAAGGACGGCCTCGAGCGTCCCCCCAAAATAGCCCGCTAGCCCGCCAATGAGCGTGCCAATCGACAAACCCACAAGCATCGACAAAAGCCCAACTGCGAGTGACACACGCCCACCCGCGAGTAAGCGCGCAAATACGTCCCGTCCAAGTTCATCCGTACCTAGCCAGTGTTCAGTGCTTGGTTCAGCGAAGGTACTCAAGGGGTTTGCCCTGGCAGGTTCGTGAGGATAGATCAATGGTGCAACTAATACGGTCAGGACAAGGATTGCCAGTAGAACAAACGCTGCAAGTCCTAGAGGCTGCCGCCCGAGCCGCGCCCAAATACGACGACGCTGTTTAGGAGATGCTTCTTGCTGCTGTATAACCGTTTGAGTGCTAGTGGTCATGGCGAATCCTTGGGTCGATGACAGCATAAAGAACGTCTGTGAGCAAGTTGACGATGACAACAACGGTACCTGCGAGTAGCGTGACGCCCATAATAACGGGGTAATCACGACCTCGAGCAGCATCCACGGCTAACCTACCCAAACCCGCATAACCAAACACGTTTTCAATGACCACTGAGCCGGACAAAAGCACCGCGCTGATGAGCCCCAAAATGGCAATCACCGGCACCAGTGCATTTTTCATAGCGTGCTTAGTGAGCACTAGTTGTCGACGCAATCCCTTGGCGCTCGCGGTGCGAATATAGTCACTGCTGAGAACTTCCAAAAAGGATGCCCTCGTAATTCGCACCACGTTCGGGAGTAAGCTAAACGCCAATACGGACACAGGCAAAATAAGATGCTGTATCCACGTGAGCCACGAGGCATCCCTTGAAGACGGCATACCCGTTGCGGGTAAGCTTCCCAACGTCACTGAAAAGATGATGATGAGCAAGATGCCCAGCCAAAAGTTAGGCACCGACATACCCAAAGTTGAAATGAGTGAGACGATGTGATCGAGGATGCGGTTAGCGTTGAGGGCGGCGGCGACGCCAAGTAAGACGCCCAGCACTGCTGCCAGCACTAAGGCACTTAAGCCTAGAATGAGGGTTCGACCGAGGCGTTCGCGTAAAAGTTGGCTGACCTCGAGCCCACCGTTAATAGATGTCCCAAGATCACCTTGCACTGTTCCAACCAGCCAATCTCGATAGCGAATCACGACAGGTTTATCTAATCCGTACTGTCTCAAACGCGCTTCACGTTGTGCCGCCGTGGTGTTCATATCCACCAATGACGACGGCCCACCCGGCGCAAGGTTAATCAGGAAAAACGTCAAGACAGACACAAGCCACACCACAACCAGACCTTGCAAGACTCGGCGAACAATATATGTTGTCATTATTGATTCGCGCCTTTAAGTGTGTGTGATGTGGCCTGTCCAGTTATCATCAATTAATTAGGGTGCAACAAACCAGTCTGCCGCAAACTGGAACGCGGTGGCGCTGTTGATTTCAGGCATACCCTGCACGCGGGTATTAACTGCCGAAAGAATATCTGGATACCACAAGTACAAGTAGGGAAGTTCTTCGGCTAGGTAGACTTGCATCTCGCCGTAGACGCTCACCTGATCGTCATCGGTTGTGGCGCGGCGGCCGTCCGCCATGATGCCATCGAGGATTTCACTGCGGTAGTTGGGAATGTTGTTACCGTCTTCAGCGGCTTCGCTCGAGTAATACGGGGCGACGTCCGGCGTGGGCGGTTGGCTCCACCACGCGAGGGTTGCCTCATAGTCGCGGTTCACGACCACCTGCTGAATGTAGGCGTTCCACTCGACGACCTCAACGTCAGCTTCCACGCCAATATCTGCCCAGTACTGCTGCGCAAGGAGGGTGGCGGGTACTAAGTAGCCAAACTGACCCGTGGGCATGCCGAAAGACAAACGTTCGCCGTCCTTTTGCATGATGCCGTCATCGCCGGGTGTCCAGCCAGCTTCTGCTAGCAGGGCAACAGCTTGTTCAGGGTCGTAGGGATATTGGGCAACGTCGCTGTTGTAAAGCGCACCAAGTAGAGGGGCAATTGGGCCCGTGGCGACAGTGCCAAAGCCCTCAAGCACCGCTTCGATCATGGCTTCGCGGTCAAGGGCGTGTAGCAGCGCTTGGCGCACGCGCTTGTCCTGAAAACGGGCATCATTTTGGTTTAAGACCACCCAGTAGTAGAGGTTTTGGCTTTGCCGCAACACGCGAATGTTGGGGTTGCGCTCGAGGTTCTCCACCACTTGCGTATTTAAGCGCGTGACCAAATCCAACTCGCCTGCGAGTAACTGGGCGACTTGGGCGTTGGCATCTGGGATAATCCGAAAGACAAGGGCAGCCAGTTTAGGCTCGTCGCCCCAGTAGAGTTCGTTAGGCTCTAAGCGCACATACGATCCAGACACAAACTCAGCCACTTTGTAAGCACCGGTGCTTACAGGTGTTTGTTTGTTGAACGAGGTCACGGTGAGAGGGTTTTCTGCCTCACTTAGTGCATGTTCTGGCAAAATGCCCGAGAATGACGCCAAGTAATAGGGAAGGGCTGAAAACGGTGTGTTGAGGACAAAGCGCACGGTGAGTGGATCAACAATCTCAACCATATCCACCGGATCAAACTGGTTAGCACTTTGCGCGCCAAGTTCGTCTACCAAGACAACATCGTTAAAGGTAAACGCCACGTCCTCAGCATCAAAGGCTTCACCGTCTGACCAGGTGACGCCTTCACGAAGGGTAAACGTCCAGGCAAGGGCATCATCAGAGACCTCCCACGAAGTTGCGAGACCCGGCAACGGGCTGAGGTCGTCTGGGTTGTAGCGGGTGAGCTGCTCAAACAAAATGGTGTTGATGAGGTTGGACTCAATCACCGCGCCAGGGGCCCACGGGTTAAAGGTGGGGTCAGCGTTGGTGGCAAACGTCAGCTCAGCGCTGGCGTCGTAATCTTGTGCCCATGCGCTAGTGCCCGCGCCAATGACTGCACCCACAGTAATGAGTGAGTAGACAATATACTGTCGAACGATTTTCATGCTTTTTCCTTTCCCTATCTTCACACGCGGCACGGTTGCGCCCCGAATATGAACCTGATGCTGCTCGATGTATCAAAATATAACGCACCGAGATACACCTAAATTTGTCTGTAGGCTAAATCTGCGGAGATATAGCCAAGTTGTCGTGAAATTTGCTGGGCTGCTTGGGTGATGTGCTGCGCAAACTCATCTAACGTGGCATCACTCACTCGGAAAGACGGCCCGCCCACGCTGATGCCGCCAATCACCTGCCCAGAGCTGTCAAAGATGGCAGCGCCAACACCCCTCGCTGCGGCGTCATAATCTTCATCGCTTACGGCGTAGCCGCGCTCGCGGATGGTTTTAAGTTCCGCTTGCAGCTCATCTGCATCCAAAACAGTGCTGTTGGTGTACTGTGGCAAGTTTGTCAGATCATCTAGCACTGCTTGCTGCCGCGCTTCATCCAAGTTAGCTAGCATCGCTTTAGGCACTGCGCCCGCGTGAAGGGGTGTGGACATGCCAAGTACAGATGCCAAGCGTACCTGCTTGGGGCTATCGCGGCGGTCAACACACACCGCGTGATCGCCAGCTAGCACGCACAAATGCACCGATTCACCCGTGTCACGTACAAGTGCGTCCATGTAGGGTCGGGCAACGTCCACCAAAGAGGGTTGCTCTGCAGAGGCCCCGGCGCTACTGAGGCTATGCAAGTGACTGGTGAGGGCAAACCGTTCACCTTCCACCATGTGAATAAAACCAGCAGCTTCCAGTGTTTTGAGTGACCTGTAAGCCTGGTTTTTTTCAAGCCCCATGCGGGTGACGACATCTGCGAGGGAGAAGCGGTGGGGTGGGGCAGCGAAGGAGGACAGCACTTGGAGAGTGCGATAGGCGGAGGTGATGACGTATTGGTTGGGGGAGTGGGTGAGTTGGTCGGTCATGTTAATGGTGGGGCTCAAAAAAGTTGACTATGCCTAAATAGTAGACACCAGACTTACAACAAATTTTGTTTCATAGTGCAATCTTGTTTTGAATTGTAATACGCGAGTGGGATTTTAATCAAACAGTTCAAGCAACTATTGAAGTTGATATTCTAATACACAAAATTGATATTGGGTAAGTTTACTATCTCTTCAAGGCCGCTAACATCAGAACGCTCTTGTAATGTTAGGTGTTGCAATTGATGGAGTTGACCTAAGGAACTTACGTCCTTGATACTAGAAAGATCCCACAGTACAAGATGCTGTAACTGCTGAAGCTTTCCCAAAAAACTTAAATCTTTAATACCTGAAAGATTACGAAGTTCAAGACGCTTTAGTTGCTGTAGCTGGACTAGAGCGTTCAGATCGGTAATCTTAGAAGAATTTGCTAACACAAGATGCTTTAGCTGCCCAAGTTGACCTAAAGGACTCAGATCGTTGACGCTAGAGAGATTCTGTAGTTCAAGATTTCTTAATTGGTGAAATTGAATTAGGCGATTTAACTCTTCTACATCAGATACATTCATCAACTCGAGATTTTGCAACATTGAAGTTTCTTTTAAAAAGTCTAAGTCATGAACTTTAAGAACGTTCACTAATTCAAAAGAATCCAAATTTTCAAGTTGGCTCAAGAAATCCCAATTATCTATCTTGGAGGGGTTTCCTACTGTGAGGTGTTGCAATTGCTTGAGTTCTCCTAGAAAACTCAAATCATTGATACTGGAAAGTTCACGTAATTCAAGATGTTGTAGCTGCTGAAGTTGAGTCAAAGGATTTAGATCATCAACACTAGGAAGATTATACAGTGTAAGGTGCTGTAATTCCTGAAGCTGACTTAAAGAAGTTAAATCACTGATACTGGAAAGTTCACGTAGTTCAAGGTGCTGTAATTGTTGAAGTTGACTTAAAGGACTCAGATCTTTAACGTCAAAAAGTCTCCTTAGCACAAGGTGCTGTAGTTGCTGAAGTTGACTAAAAAGATTTAAGTCGTTGATATTAGAGACATCTACTACGATAAGGCGTTGTAATTTTTGAAGTTTACCTAAGGGCTCTGGGTCAGTAATTCGAGGTACACCCCATAGCTCAAGATGCTGCAATTCTCGGAGTGAGTCCAGAGGACTCAAGTCATTAATACCAAAGAAGAAGTTCCATAACTCGAGTCGCCGTAATTGCTTAAGTTCACCTAGAGGCCTCAAATCTAAGGAAGTACCAGCACTAGTCTTGTTGATCAGTAGCTGTTTGAGTTTAGGGATTAGTGTTAACTCACTTAAGCTTCTAGGAGTACGTAAATGAAGTTCGTTTATATCTAGCTGCTGAATAAAATCTTCGATAATTCTTTTCTCGCCAAAGGCTTTTGTAGCATAATCAACTAACGCCTGGACTACACCCCTCTTATCGCATTCTGTGTAGCTTAGAAGCGTTTCGTAAGCTTCGTTACCAATGTCACAAAGTACGCGAACACGTAGCCCAAGATGCCAACCGTTTTGGTTAGTCTCAAAACCTAGATAAGGTAAGGCTAAAGCTCCTGCAGCACTTATAGTGTGAATATCTTTTTCAAACACTAATTTTGAGATGGCTACTTCTGCGCATTTACTAATGTAATTGGCGCTCTTGTCCGTGATAATACCACGCACCATTTCAAGTGCTAATAAATGTTTACCCGCATTCATTAGACCTTTAACAAGTTGCGCTTGAAATTCGGAATTGGCTCTTCCTGAAATACCACCTGCAAACTCAATAACCTTTTCCCAGAAGTCTCGCTCGGCATTTTTAATGAGCTCATTGCAGTTGACTTCAACTTTTACAATCTCAGCCGCAGCTAAATATTCCTGTAGTGTCCTATGAACGTAATCAAGCTGGTTATCTATAGGCTCTCTAACTATGCCACTTCGCTCAATGAGCGTTTTATAAATCGTCTCTGTATTTATGAGTTGATCTAGCTTGGAATTCTGATTCAAAAAAGTAATTATTGTATCTCTATTACCTTGTGAGCTTTCAGCTCTTACTAGCCATAGAGCAACCTTTTGTAAATAGTAGCGTGTTGTCTCTTTGTCAAGTGAACTAGGGATTTTGCGTTGCTGATCACGATCTAAAAGCATGTTGATAAGTTGCTCATAAAGATCGGTTTGATTTGCGGGTAACTCACGCTTTGCGTGTCTGTGGATAGCACAAATCGCACTTAATAAGAGTGGTGTTGTAGCAAGCTCTTGTAACGTTTTGTTTTGCTTTATTTCAGTTACAAGGTTTTCTGCATCTTTCTCTAATTCGTCTTTAAGTGCGGGTCTTTTTGTTGCTAAGGCACTATGCCAGTTTTGGATAAATTCTGTAACGCGCTCATTTTCAAGAGACAAAACTTCAACATGTTCAAACTGTTCCTCATCCAGCCAACTTGCTTTGACTTCTTCTGAGGGACGGGATGTGACAATAATAGGAATAGACGGAAATGAACGTTGCCAGCTTGCTATTTTAGTTTTAACGTCTGGTCGTTTTTCTTCTCGCAGTTCATCCACACCATCAATTAAAATTACACCGCGGCCGCCTTCGTTCAGATGGTGATGTACCGGGAGAACAGAATATGTGGTATTTCCTTCCAATTGGAATAGGTATTATGGCCTATGGTGCAGCCTACTTTATTGTACATGACATCTTTATCCATCA
>JBCCOX010000020.1:0-18783 GCA_039025155.1 Deinococcota bacterium
CATCATTGAAGTCGCCACGGCGGCCGTACAAGGGTTTGAGGCCATCAAAAAGGTTTTGAAAGTGCCTTTCAAAGCGTAAGGTAAACAACTTGCATTCATAGTTGCTGAGTGGCTCGAGGTTGTGCTCGAGATCGCCTATTAAACGGTCAAATTGCTGGCGTGCCTCAGGGGTTAAAAAGCGAATATTTTGCATGAAGATGATTACCTAGCTCGTGGACTATAGATGATGACATATAGAGCAAGTGACATAAGGGGCAGTGTGGATGTAAACACGATGTACTACTTGTCAATAACTAGATTTATCATACCTTAGCTGGACGACATCAGGTAGAAAACCTCAAGTAGAGAACATCGAAAGTAGCAACCACAAAAAAGAGCAGCAGAAGCTCTGCTGCTCGAGGTATTCAAGATATACCGTTACTGTAAGTTGAGATTTGCCCTTAATTCGTCGTGCATTTGAATGGCACTATAGCCATTACTGCGCTTACTAGCAACATCTTCAGGTTGATAAGCGGCAAAGTTGTTAAGACTACTCTCATTACCCCAACTTGTAGTGATGTAGTTGAGCACTGCAGCTAAATCTTCATCACTGAGTTGTGCCCAAGCAGGCATAATGCCGTTATAGCCCACGCCAGCGGCGTTGATCTGCCCTTGTAGCCCGTAAAGTAGCACATTAGGAAGGTAGTCACGATCAGCATTATAAAGTGTTGGTGCGTGACCTACTAGACTGGGAAATGCACCTGTGATGCCCTGCCCGTTTGCCTGATGGCAAGACGCGCAGTTATTGTTAAAGACAGTTTCCCCACTAGGTAACGATGCCATAATCTCAGCGTTGCTAGGTCCAGCAGGTGCTGCTGTTACAGGTGCTGCTGCCACTGGCGCTTCAGCAGGTTCTGCAGTTGCCATATCTGCTGATGTATCTGCGGGGGCAGTTGGCATACTTGCTGCTGGTGCTGTCTGAGCAGGTGCTGCTTGGGGTGCTGCAGCAATTTGCTCACTGCTTCCTGTACCAGCTGTAACCGCAACAGCTGTCGCATCTTTAAGGGACCAAGGTGCTGCTTCAGCAAGCAAGTTAGAGGTTGCATCACCTGTACTTGCTAATTGATCGCTGGTTGCTGTAATTCCTTGCTGGGCCACAATATTAATAGCCTGATCAATAGGAATTTGATAATTGCCGGGGTCTGTGTTGGAGCTAGTAGCTGCACTACCTTCTAGATCAGCTGCTGCACTACGAATAGTGCGTGCATACTGAGAGGTATTAACATTGGTGTAGCGCCCTTGCGATTGTGATGATGCCCGCCACAATAACGTTGAAATAGTCAGGACCGCAAGCACTAGTAGCCCTATACCCGTAAGCAGTACCATCTGTGATGTCACTAGGTAGTTGCGCGACTTTTCTGTGCTGTGTTGTTTTGAGCTGTTAGCCATGATCGCTTGCCAATCTAGGGTCGTGAAGTGGCAGAAGAGGTTTGTCTTTAAGGCGTGAGATAAAGATGGATAGCCAAACACCACCAATACCTACAAGCACAGCAGCATCTAGCAAACTAAATGGAATATTGCGCTCATATGTTGGCACAATAAGCCAAAAGATGTCAACTAAGCGCATAAACAACATCCAACACGCAATAATGACCAGTGCGCGTACCTTTTGTTTAACCCAGCGAGAAAAGAGAATCAAAAACGGTGACGCAAAATGGAATAGCAAAAGCGCTGCACCAATCCAACCCCAAAACCCATTTAAGCGAAGCACATACCAGCTGTTGGTTTCAACAACGTTGTTTGACCAAATAATGATGAGCTGTGACGCACTTACGTACGCCCAAAACATAGTAAAGGCCATTAAAAAGTTACCTAAGTCCTGAATGCGTTTGGGGTTCGCGACACTAGCTAGTGGCTCAAAGTGTCCAAACAAGGTCATGATAATGATCATGAATGCAACTGCCGAGATAGCTTGCCCGATCATAAAGATGACGCCGTACATCCCGCTGAACCACTCAGGTGTGAGGGACATACCCCAGTCAAACGCTGCAAAGGTCATTGTTAGGATAAATGAAATTAAGCCGGGCGCACTAAAGTTGCGCATTTTTTCAGCGACTTTAGGGTCGTTAGTGTCATCTTGTTGTTGTGACCAACTTACAAGCAGATAAGAAATACCAATCCATACAGCAAAGTAAAAAAGCGCCCGAACGATGAAAAATGGCACGTTGAGGTAGGCAGTCTTGGAGGCAATAATCTCGTTAACAGCAATAACCTCTGGATTGGTCCACTCATATAAATAGCCCATGCCAGCCAAAATGGGAATAAAAAAGAGTCCCATGATTGGAATGAGGGTTACACCTGCCTCGAGCGGCCTGCGGATCATCGGTCCCCACGGTCCCCCGGCAATGTTTTGCAAGAGCAATAAGATAAGGCAGCCTAGGGCGATACCTAACCAAAAAATAAAGCCGTAGAGGTAGGACTGGAAAAACTGCTCGAGCCCAAAAATAGCACCTACCAAACAAAATCCTAAACCGCCGATGCCCACAATAAGCGACACCATTTGAAATCTGTCTAGGCTAGGGCGAAAGTCTTTAAAGGTTTTGCGCTCAATCACCGACTTGCCTCCTGCACGTTAAGTCCAAGCTCGAGGCGTTGTGCCTCGGTAAGCGCCATCTCAGGGGCGTTTTGACTGTACTGTAGGGCGCGTACATAGCTCGCAATGGCCCAACGGTCTTCGGGTGGAATCCGTGAGGCGTAGCTGTACATGCGCCCGTAACCGTTGGTCATCACATTGTAAAAATAGCCAATAGGTTGATCCCGCAAGCGTTGCTCATGAAACGACGACGGCATCACAAAACCTTTTTGCACAATCATGCCCTGCCCGTTGCCATTGAAGTTGTGGCAGGGTGAGCAGTAAATGTTGTAACGCTGTTGTCCGCGCAAAAGCACATCCTCAGTGACTTCAAACGGGGGTTCGCTAAGTAACCCATTGCTATTTGTACCTGTAAAAAAGGATGCACTCACGCCGCCGCGGTCACGTGAAACAGTATTAGCAGGTAGCTCGCGCGCAGACGTACCATTCTCAAATAAATCAGAGGCTTCGTAAACTTCGTATTTAGGTTGGTTGTACATGTTGCGCCCACAACCTGCTAATAGCAAGCACAAGCAAGCCAGGGAAATCCAGCGGGAGCTTAAAGAAGAAGATATCAACTTCACGGTTCTACCTCAGTGACATTAAGAGGCTTAGGATCAAGCGATTCTAAAAAAGCTCTAGTCTCAGTGGCATCAAACTTATCGTCTTCGGCCTCAATACATAAAAAGAAACGGTCACGGCTTGCGTGTTCAAAGTTGGGGGTATTAAAAATGGAGTGATAAGGCTGAGGGAGGCCATTACGACCAAGCATAAACAAGCCTGCTGTAAACGCCGCAAACAGAATGGTGCACTCAAACGTAATTACAATAAAGCGCGGCCAACTGTTTAAGGGGGTGCCGCCAATATTGAGTGGATAAAAGACATTGTTGGCGTACCACTGCATAAAAAACCCACTGCTGCCACCAACAATGCCCATAAGCAATACGACCCAGCCTAGACGGGTGTTGGTCATGCCTAGGGCTTCATACAGATCTTCAACTGGAAAGGGAGTATACGCTTCCATCTTTTTATAACCAGCTTGCTTAGCTTGTTCAGCCGCAGCAACAATAGGCTCTGGCTCATCAAATTCGGCAACAATGCCATAAATGGAAGGATTTATAGCTGCGTCGCTCATGCGTGGGCCTCCTCACCGTGACCACCCGAACTATGTCCGCCAGAACCATGATGTCTGTCGTGGTGAACTAATTCTTTAATCTCAGATGTGGCAATAGCTGGAAGTAAGCGGATGAATAGGTAGAAAAGCGTGAGGAACAAGCCAAATGAACCGATGTACATTGACCAATCCCAAAAGGTTGACCCGTAATCATGCCATGCAGAATTTGCATAGTCGCGGGTTAAGCTCACAACCACAATCACAAAGCGCTCGAGCCACATGCCAATGGACACAATAATCGAAATCACAAACAACCAAAATTGACTGCTGCGCACCCGTTTGGACCAGAGGGGTTGAATAGCAATAGCGTTACAAAAAATCAGCGCCCAAAATGACCAGCCGTATCCCCCAAACATGCGGTTAAAAGCCATGTAACGCTCAAATTCGCTGCCGCTGTACCAAGCGATAAAGAGCTCGAGTACATAGCCGTATACCACAATCATGCCTGTTGCTAACATCACTTTGGCTGCGTTGTCCAAGTGTTTCATGGTGATGAGTCCTTGTAAACCGAACGCATACCGCAGTGGAATTGCCAAAATAATCACCATGGCAAAACCGGCAAACACTGCCCCAGCCACAAAGTAAGGTGGCATGATGGTGTTGTTCCAACCCGGTACAAACGCAGTTGCAAAGTCCATGGCAATGGTTGAGTGGACCGAGAGCACTAGCGGGGTTGAAAGTGCTGCAAGAAGCAAGTAGGCGCGTTGATAACGTTGCCAGTGTTTAGCTGACCCGCGCCAGCCTAAGGCCAAGCTACCGTAAAAGAGCTTGACGTATTTATTGTTTGCGCTGTCGCGTAGGGTTGCTAAGTCGGGCACAAGTCCAATAAACCAAAACAGTGCTGAGACCGTCGCATACGTTGAAATTGCAAAAATATCCCAATCAAGCGCGCTTCTAAATTGTGGCCAGAGCCCGTAGGTGTTGGGGTAGGGTGCCAACCAGTAAAAGACCCACGGACGACCTAAGTGGAAAATAGGGTAGAGGCCGGCACAAGCGACCGCAAATAGCGTCATGGCTTCGGCGAAGCGGTTGATGGACGTGCGCCAGTCTTGCCGGAAGAGCAGCAAAATAGCTGAAATGAGTGTTCCAGCGTGACCAATCCCAATCCACCACACAAAGTTAATGATGGGAAAGGCCCACGCAACAGGGATGTTATTTCCCCAGATACCCACCCCGGTCGTAATCAGATAGACGATGGTGTAAAGGTACATTGCCAAGAGTGCAAGTGCAGCTCCCAGTCCCAAAAACCACCAAATAGGTGTTCTAAAGGGGTGGGTGAGTATCGGCTTCATGACAACATCGTCAACGTCACCGTAAGTTTGTCCGGAAGCAATGACCTTAGTTGTTTCTTGAATGCGTCCTTGTCGTACGGCCACTAGTGCCCTCCTACCTCTTGCGGTTCAGCTTGTGGTTGGGTGCTTTGCTCTTCAGACTCCTGAGGTTCAAATTCATCATGCCCAGACCCCTGTACATGAGGATCATCATGGCTGATGAGCGACTCGAGGTTGGGGTGAGGGTTTGCAACCCGCGCCAAATACGTTGTCCGCGGATAAGTGTTGAGTTCAGTTAGTACGCCATAGTTGAGCGGTGATTTTTTAGCGTTGACAACCCGACTCTCGGGGTCACTTAAGTCCCCAAACTCGATGGCTTGTGAGGGACAAGCTGCTTGGCAAGCTGTGACAATCTCGCCATCTACAATGCGGCGATTTTCGTTGTTCGACTGAATACGCGCTGCAGCAATGCGCTGCGTGCAATAGGTACACTTTTCCATAACCCCGCGGCTGCGCACGGTCACATTGGGGTTTTTTTGCATCGCCAGTGAGGTGGCTGTAGTATCTAGCTCAGCATATTGCAACCAGTTAAAACGGCGCACTTTGTAAGGGCACGCATTGGAGCAGTAGCGCGTTCCCACACAGCGGTTATAGACCATCACGTTAAGGCCTTCATGATCGTGGACGGTTGCACCGACCGGGCAGACGGGTTCACATGGGGCTTTTTCGCAGTGCATGCAGGAAACAGGCATTTGAAAAATCTCAGGATTGTCAAGGTCTTTAGAGTAGTAAGTGTCAATCCGTAACCAGTGCATTTCACGCCCGCGACCAACTTGCTCTTTACCCACGATAGGAATGTTGTTTTCTGCTTGGCAGGCTATCACACAAGCATTACAGCCACTACAGACATTCATATCGATGAGCATCGCCCAGGCGTAGCCCTCATATCGGTAATCGTCGTAAAGGTCACTTTCGTGATGCTCGACAGGATGCACAAAATGAGGATGCTCGGGATGTTGCTTAAACTCTGAAACAGTCCCGTGACGCACAATGTGGCGACCCTCTTCAATTTGCTGGTGCATTTGGGTGCTAACTAGGTTAGCCCGCCTACGTGTTTTACGAATTTCTAGGTTGTCTGCAAGCCACATATTGTCACTACTGCGTAGAAGATAGGCATTGAACCCTGTGCCTTCACCCACGTGCCCGGTGTGCTCACGCCCGTAACCCAAGTGAACGGTGACGGTTTCTTCAGCTTGCCCAGGTTGTACCCAAACGGGTACTTCAAGCTGTAGGTCACCTAGTTGCAATTCGACGATGTCGCGGCTACGAAGGTCAAACCGCTCAGCCAGTCTAGGTGAAATAAGTGCAGCGTTGTCCCAGGTGAGCTTCGTAAAGGGTTTAGGAACTTCCTGTAGCCAGCCGTTGTTGTTAAACCGGCCGTCGTAGATAGTTGGGTCGCTGCGAAAGACCAGCTCGAGCCCTTGGGGCGCTGGCTGAGGTGCGCCTGCTATGGCATTAGGTTGTAAGTTTACAGCTACGCGCGGGTGGGCACTATCTGGCACAAAACCTTTGTAGAGCGCTTCGCGCCAGAAACTATCAAAACTGCCGTCAATACGCGCTTTCCAGTAATCCTGAACGATATCGAGTGTTGTCTTAGTATCCTCACCCAAGGCTATGGCTAACACTTCCAGACTTGCTTTACCTTCTACAAAGGGCGCGATGAGCGGTTGGGCGATGCTGATTGTGCCGTCGAAGGCTTTAGCATCACCCCAAACCTCGAGCTCGTGTGTTTGGGGCAGATGCCACGTTGTGCGTACCGAAGTTTCATCAACATACGTGTTGAGGTGAGCACTAAACGGCACGCTAGCCAAAGCATTAGCAAAATCAATATCAACAGGTGCGCTGTAAGCGGGGTTACCCCCAAAGATGAGCAGCGCGTCAACATTACCCGCGTTAATATCGTCAGTAAGCTGTTTAAGGGATTCGAGTTGGTCCACATCGCTGGTAGCGGGCGTGTGAAAGTGAACTGTCTGACCTATATTACCAAGAACATAGTTAAGGGCGTAGACCAGCGCGTGTACGGCAGCCGGTTGAGTCTCACCAGCGATAATAATGCTGCTACCCTCGTAGTCTCGTAGATCGTCGACTAGGGCAGTAAGAATCTCATCGGGAACCTCGTCGGGTGTTATGCCGGCTTGTACCTCGAGCCCTAAACGGTTAGCTATTGTACGCGCAAGACCTTCCATCCGCCCGGCGCGTAAGGGCACTCTGTGATCCGAGGTGACACTAGTTGTTTGCGGGGTGCTTTCAAATGCGTATACGCGGCTTTTGTTATCTGTATCCTCAGCGTAGCGCAAGCGGCGACGATTGCTGTAGCTGCGTCCATAAACCAGCTTAGCTGGACCGTCACCTAAAAAGTCAGCATCGAGAGAAACGACGACATCAGCTTTGTCAAAATCATAAAAAGGCACAACATCCTGATCAAAGGCTAACCTAGCACCACGTCTAGCGTTATCGCTTTGCACGGGGCTGTACTGATGCCAGACGACACCTGGGTAGGTTTCCTGCAAACGCTTAATATTGTGCTCAAAGGTAGGTGAGGTACTCGTTTCAGTTAAGATGCGTAAGCGGCTACCCTCGGTAAGCTCACTTAGTTTTGTAGTAAGCTCGCTAGAAAAATCATTCCAGCTAGCTACTCCCCCGTTGCGCAAAACAGTTTGTGAGCGATCAGGATCGTAGAGATCAAGGACGCTAGCTTGTGCAAAAGCATCAGTACCACCAAGGCTAGCCGGGTGGTCGGGATTACCCTCAATTTTAGTAGGACGCCCTTGGTGACTTTCTGCCAAAACCCCGTAGCCGTAACCATCTAACGTGAGCGTTGTTGCGTAGAACAAGGGTAGACCAGGAATAATTTCTTCGGGTGCTCGCACGTAAGGCACAATTTTTTCATAGGGTAATGGTGGACGTGCACAAGCACTTAACCCTGCTAGCGCTAGGGAACCACCCAAAATTTTTAAAAAGTCACGCCGATTGACACTAGCATGCATAGGATCAGCTTGGCGCGGGAATTCACTTTCAATAAACGCTTCAAATTCGGGGGTTTGAGCAACTTCTTCAAGGCTCTGCCAAAATTCGCGGCCGCTACTATTAGCCAGTTTAGCACGCACCTCACTTATACTTACGGGGGTTTCTGTGGTGGTGGGCTGGCTAGAACCGCTAGAGATTTGGGGTGAGGCCGCAGGTATGGTTTGAAAGTCTGGGGCGCTTGCTAGTAGTGTACTAGGGCGTGCGTTTTTAGGTTTTAGTGTCTTATCAGATGCTGCTGTTTGAGATGTTGGCTCAGAATTGTGTGAGGTTGGGTAAAGCTCGAGTTTAATTCTTGTCATCACATAACCTCAACGGTGGCAGGTTGAACACTGGGGAAGTTTATTTGTGTTGATGTGGTATTCCGCCACAAGTTCGCGGCCCAGCGCAAGTTGATTTTCTGGTGGCTCATAAGCGAAATTGAAAACTTCCTCTCTAGGACGTACAAATTTTTCGGGATTCCGGTGACACTCTAAGCACCAACCCATCGTAAGGGGTGCGTTTTTCCAAATACCTGCCATCTGCGGGATTTGTCCGTGACAGTGCGCGCAGCCCACACCGCCGTTGATGTGCGCGCTGTGGTTAAAGTACACAAAGTCGGCTAGGTCGTGAACGCGGTTCCACTGAATAGGCGTTTCCGTTTCCCAGCTTTCGTAGACGCCTGCAAGTTGCTGCGTACCTACCCGAATTTGGGAGTGGCAGGTCATGCAAGTTTCAGTAGGGGGTACGTTGGCGCTCGCAGCAACCTCTACCGAGGTATGACAGTAACGGCAGTCAATGCCCAATTCGCCAGCGTGCAAACTATGCTGAAAGCCAATGGGCTGTTCAACTGGCACGCCCACTTTGTTATTGAGGGTGCGCGCATGCACGACCAACGCGGTAAGTAGCAACGTAAAAAAGATGACGCCGCCCCAAATGCTCCACTTGGCAAAAGCGTTAGCGTTGGGCGGGAAGTATTGGGCTGACATTAACCAACCTCTCTCTCGGATAGCAGCATTTCGGGCAGCAGTATCTCAGGTAGATATAGATGAAATAATGAAGGGCAATGTAGCTGATATAACAATTTTTTACCTACAGAGAATTTTAAATTTATTAGTAAAATAGTAGTAGCTGTATGGAATGTAACAAAGCATAAAAATTTAACAAGTATAGTGCATCCCAGCTTTGTTCCTATGTCTAAATATTCTCTGCTCAAACCCGGAATCTTTAGCTGGTTCATTGCTCTCAAAACAACCTCCTTGGATGCTTGCTGAGGTGCTGCGATTTACACTGACTCGAGTGACACAGAATCTTCACGCTGCTGACCACATACTGCTAGGCTGCAAATCAAGTTGACCGCCAGTGTCAAGATGATCTTTGTGCGCTTTAAGAAGATGTAATGCCTACAAATCTAGTTAACACGTTTTTCCCAATGCGTTAACCCACAACTACTAGAGTGCAAACATCTTGCACTCTAAACCTAACATTCAGACTTGACAAAGCCACAGGACAATTGTCCTCAAAGTGTCATGCAACTGTCACGAAAGTGTCATTGGACGATTGTATCAGTATTCAAAAAGAATTGGAAGCTGTGGTTACATTGTTATCATTACAACACAACGATGATGTGATTATGAAGGCACAGAGACGCTGCTGGTAAAGATGGCAACGTCCAAGCTGTTGATAACAGCCTATTCTGAAAAGACGACACATAGCTGAATGACGAGCAATCCAAATGTATATCTATAACTTTTAAGGAACTTGCATTCATCTCAATCGTGGTATGACATCGTGTGTTAGGGCAAGACGGTGTCATAATTTTAAGACGCTGCTAAGAATCCATCCGGGTCATTATCAAGTTGGACGATGACCTAGCTCAGCGTCATGTGTTGAGGTTAAAAAGGAGGTAGGTTTATGAAACAAGTAGCTCTAGGAGTATTATTCACAATACTGTCGGCAGCATATGCACAGCCTTTTGTCTGGCGCGACGCATGGAGTTCTGATGCGGCTGAGGTTCAAGCCATGATGGCAGATGGTGGCGCTTCTGAGATGACTTTGAGAGTAGCGTCTCTTGGGGGGCCGCGCACGTTTAACAGGTTTATTTCAACGGAATCAGCAAGTGCTAACACAGTTGTTGGTATCGAAGAAACACTGGGCGCAGGTTTGCTCACCATTGATCCAGTTACAGACGAGTGGATTCCCTATGCAGCCTCGAGCTTTGAGGTATCTGAAGATGGCACTGTTATTGATGTCACCTTACGTGACGGCCTCATGTGGAGCGACGGCACGCCCATCACCCTAGACGACTACTTACTTACCTACACGATTGAAACTGATCCTGAACTTGATGGACCTCACTATGACGGTTGGTTTATTGACGACGAGCCAATCACAGTTGAAGCAAACGGTGAGCGCGGTCTGCGGTTTACATTCCCTACGGCTGACCGCATCGCGTTTACCATTGTAGGGACGCATATTCCCACGCCTAGCCAAATTTTTGCAGATGTCTACGCTGAAGGTGGCGCAGATGCTGTCGAAGCCATTTTAGGCACTGAAACAGACCCTAGTGAACTTATTTTTTCTGCGCCGTGGGTGTTATCTGAATACGTACCTGATGAACGCTTAATTTTTGTTCGCAACCCTCACTATGGTGAATGGAACGTAGACGAATCAGGCAACCCGCTACCCTACTTAAGTGAGCGCAGGGAGGTCATTGCTGACCAAGCTGCCCAGCTCAACTTGTACTTAGCAGGTGAAATTGACATTTATGCGCCTGCCAATTTAGATGAGGTGGGGGCCATTAATGTGGCTGCGCTTAACGGCGATATTGATGCAACGATTCTCGAGAACGTGAGCCCGTCTCGCAGCAGTTCGTTTTATACCTTTAACTGGAACCTTGCGAGCGACCCGTTTAAAGAGTCTGTTTTTCAGGATGCCCGCTTCCGTAAAGCTATGAGCCACCTCACCGACCGCGAAGCCATTGTGGAACTGGTGAATGGTGGTGCAGCAGCGCCGGCTTATTCCAACGTGTATCAAGTGTTGGACTTTTGGTATAACCCAGATGTAACTAAGTACGAATTTGATCCTGAGGCCGCTCTAGCGCTGCTTGCTGAAATGGGCTTTACCGAAACCAACGAAGACGGCTTTTTGGTAGATGCTAATGGCAACGAGCTTGGCTTTACCCTAGCAACCAACGCAGGGAACGCCAACCGCGAACAGACGATTCAAATTATTGCAGACACCATGCGAGAGTTTGGCGTTAATGTTGAACCCACCACGCTGGACTTTAACTTGCTGGTTGACCAGCTCCTCTCTGAAGGTGACGACCGCCCGTGGGAATCAATTTTGATTAGCCTAAGCGGTGGCAGCCGCGACTGGCCGTTTGGCACCAACAGCTACACCTGCACGGGCAACTTACACATGTACAACCGTTCAAATGAGTGCATGACGCCCGAAGAAACGCGCATTGAAGAACTCTTTTTTGAAGGTCGTAGCACGCTAGACAACGCCCGCGCGCAAGAGATTTCGTATGAATTGCAAGATACCTTTGCATCGCTTCAGCCTATGGTGTATACCGTGAGCCCACTGGTTCACTTTAGTTGGCTAGATGAGGTGGGTGGGAATTATCCAGATGAGCTTATTAACTCCATCAATGGCTCGAGGCTCACTGTTTTAACCTTCAAACGCTAAAGCAAGCTCGAGGTGGCTAGATAGTTTTGGTCACCTCATTTTGTCTCAACATGTGTTTGAATCTTCTTAGTAGAACTATCTAATAAATAGCATTGAATATTGATGGATTTGCGTGTCAGACGTAAACCATCTTGTTAATAGTAATTCCGGGATACGTTCCCCCACACTGAGCGGGTCTGTTGCGACTCGCCTAGCTCGCATTTGGAGTTGCCCCCGCAACTTCAAATGGAAATGCTATAACTATCAGCTTGCGACTACTCACTTGTAGGCATTCTTAAAAGATGTATTGAAGTGGTGTCATACGTATTTGATGTTAAACACCTCAATAGCCTCATACAAACTTATGTAATGGTGTACTAAGACTTGCTCGTCAATAGAAGCCAAACAAATTAAAGTCTCGACACTCTCTGATCGTGATTTCATCTAGATTTAGCTTTGACAGTATCCAACTTTAGCGTTATCAGCCTGAACATCCTGCAAGATCTAAACCTACGGAGGGATTGTGCTTACCTATATTATCCGCCGGCTTTTGAATCTTATCCCCACGTTTTTAGGGGCAACCCTGCTGGCGTTTATCATCAGTCAACTTGTGCCCGGTGACTTTTTGAACACCATGCGCTTAAGCCCAGACGTGCGCCCAGAAACGATTGAACGGCTCGAGCGCCAATACGGACTTGACCAACCGTGGTTTGTGCAGTATGGCCGCTGGATGGGCAGTTTGGCACGTGGCGACCTTGGCTTGTCGTTTGACAGTAACCAGCCAGTGGTGAACCTTGTGCGCCGGCCAGTGCAAAACTCCATGATTTTGGTGGTGTTATCTATTGTTTTACTGTGGGTGGTGGCGATTCCTTTGGGGGTTTACGCGGCAACACGGCAGTATTCGCTAGGTGACCAAGTGGTGGGTGTGGTGAGCTATTTTGGACTGGCAATCCCCAATTTTTTCTTTGCCCTGCTTATTATTTTGATGTTATTTAACTTGCGCGGCTTTACCCGTGAGGTCTTTGGCTATAACGAACTCCTTTTGCCCGTTGCCAAAATGACCAGTAACGAGTTTGCAGATTTATCGCCTATTGGTAAAGCATTAGATATTTTGCGGCACGCACTTATTCCAGCATTTGTGACAGCTACAGCAGGCATGGCCGGGTTTACTCGGGTCCTGCGCGCGCAGATGATTGAATTTTTAAGTAGCGACTTTATTCGTACAGCGCGGGCTAAGGGCTTGGGCGAACGTAGCGTGACCTATAAACACGCTCTAAGGCCCGCGCTTATTCCGTTTATTGCTGGTATTGGTGGGTTACTCCCGGCACTCATTGGTGGGGCGGGGCTTGTTGAAATTGTCATGGCGTGGCCAGGAATTACACCTATTTTGCTCGCGTCGATTAGTCGGCAAGATATTTATGTGGTGTTGGGCTTTTTGGTGATTTCAACCTTACTGCTTATGATTGGTAACCTTGTTTCAGATTTGTTACTGGCAGCTGCTGACCCGAGGATACGGTACAGCTGATGGCACTCTCGAGCAAGACTGTACTCCCTAACAGCCCAAAAGACAACAACCCCAAAGATCGGCAAACGCCTACCAAGCCCAGTGCCCAAAGCCAAGCAAGCATTGCCTGGCAACAGTTTAAGCGCCGTAAATCCGCTGTAGCTGGCGGCGTGGTGCTTATCCTCATGTATGTGATGGCCGGCTTTGCAGGCTTTTTAGCACCTTACGGCATCAACGAATATACACGCCGCTTACCCGTCACCCAATTTCATCCACCTACGCGCGTACACTGGATTAACCCAGAGACAGGCTTGCCGGGCAGGCCATTTGTTTACGCAACCGATGCTGAGCGCGATCCCGTCACCCGGCAGCGCGTTTATGTTGAGGACACCAGTGAACGTTTCCCAATTAAGTTTTTCGTGCGTCGTCCTGATGAACCCTACCGACTTTTTGGCATTTGGGAACAAGATATGCGCTTGTTTGGCGTAGATGAACCTGCGCGCATCTTTTTGTGGGGCACGAATAATTTAGGGAAAGATGTGTTCTCGAGAGTGCTTTACGGCGGTCAAGTTAGCCTCACTATTGGTATTTTGGCGGTTTGGGTATCGCTCTTTTTAGGGCTTACCTTTGGCGGTATTGCTGGCTTTTACGGCGGCTGGGTTGATGAATTGATTATGCGATTTATCGAGGTGCTAGACGCTATCCCCGGCTTATATTTGCTCATTGTGTTGTCCACCCTGCTGCGCGACCCTAGAAACCCACTTGCGCGCACCTTTGGTCTAGAAATGACCTCTGCCCAAACTTTTATGATGATTGTGTTTGTGCTGGGCTTTATCGGTTGGGGCGGGTTAGCGCGAACCATCCGCAGCATTTTGCTGAGCGTGCGCGAGTTTGACTACGCCCAAGCTGCCAAAGCGCTTGGTGCGTCAAATCAGCGGATTATTGCTAAGCACTTACTACCAGCAACCGCCAGCTTTGTAATTGTTAGTTTAACGCTTGCCATTCCGGGCTTTATTTTGGCGGAAACGGGCTTGTCGTTTATTGGCTTGGGTCCAAGTGAGGTAGACACGGCAAGTTGGGGCTTACTCTTACGAGATGCCACCTCGAGGGGCATCACCATTCAGTTTGTGCCGTGGTTACTGATTCCGGGCATTCCTATTTTCCTAGCTGTATTGTGTTGGAACTTGGTTGGAGATGGCTTACGAGATGCTTTTGACCCGCGTAAACGTAAGTAGACTACAAATTTAAGTAGGCTATAAATTTATCAAGTGAAGGTCTTTTTATGAAGTTAATGTCTTGGGACTCACGATTGCTGTATTGATGTTTATGTTGCTTAGCCTCGAGCCGCGTGGGGTTGACAGCTGCACAAATGGGAAACGGCCCAAAGAGTTGTGTGTATACATTAACTAGCAGCAGACAGACATTAACTAGCAGCAGACAGGCAGCGTATCGCGCAGAAGGTTACGCATAAATACTCATGAGTGTCAATATAACTTGTTTCTATTTATTAAACAAGTTGCTTCCCACAAATCTCGCTGTAATCATGTACATGGTCAGTAAAATAAGGTAAAGTAATAGGAATATCGTCATTGGCACGCAAGTTGTGTGTATTTGAAGTGGCAAAATGTCTTTGAACATGTTGATAGACATATCTGGCGGCTTAACTTCATACGAAGACATAATCTTGCAACACACCTGACGATAGGCTGTTCTACAATTCAATAGCTGTTCTACAATTCAATAGTATGTATAGTCATGACAAGGGAGTGTAAATTTATATGGCTAACGAAGATGCTCTGTTGAATGTCGTCGACCTCAAGACCTACTTCAAAACAGACGAAGGCGTGGTTAAAGCGGTTGATGGTGTAAGTTTTCACATTAACCGCGGTGAGACGCTCGCCGTGGTTGGTGAGTCTGGTTCAGGTAAGTCGGTGACGAGTTTGTCTACTATGCGCCTCATTCCATCACCCCCAGGGCGTATTGCTGGTGGGCAAATTTTGTTTGAGGGCGAAGACATCGTCAAAAAAACTGAAAAGCAGATGCGCAAAATTCGCGGTAACGACATCTCCATGATCTTTCAAGAGCCCATGACCAGTTTGAACCCGGTCTACACCGTGGGTGACCAAATTGCTGAGGCCATCGTCTTGCACCAAGGCAAAACCAAACGCCAAGCTATGTCACTGGCAACAGAGATGCTTGATCTAGTGGGTATTCCTGAACCTGCTAAGCGTGTGAAAAACTACCCTCACCAAATGTCTGGTGGCATGCGCCAACGGGTCATGATTGCCATGGCACTCTCTTGTGGTCCTAAACTGCTCATTGCAGATGAGCCAACCACTGCGCTTGATGTAACCATTCAAGCGCAAATTTTAGATTTGATGCGCAAATTACAGCGTGAAATTGGTATGGCTATCCTTTTTATTACCCACGATTTGGGTGTTGTTGCAGAAATTGCTGACCGCGTGGTGGTCATGTATGCTGGGCGCGCTGTTGAAGAAGCTAACGTTAATGACATTTATGGCAATCCCAAAATGCCTTATACCATGGGTCTACTCCATTCTATTCCGCGCGTTGACCAAGCTGCTGAGCATCAAGAGCGCCTCAACGCAATTCCGGGCAATGTTCCTAACCCACTTCAGCTACCCGGTGGCTGTTCGTTTCACCCGCGTTGTGCCTATGCTAGCAACGTTTGCAAGCAAGGCATTCCACCTCTAGAAGACACAGGTGGCGGCCACATGGTGCGTTGTATTCGTTGGAGTGAGGTTCAAGAAGAAGTTAAACGGCCGGTGATGGCATGACCGTACCTGCGCCTTCACAAGCAAGTACATCTGCAACAGGGTCTGAGTTTTTACTAGAAGTTAATGACCTGCGCAAGTACTTTCCAATTCGTGGCGGTATTTTTTCACGTGTTGTAGCAAACGTTAAAGCAGTCCAAGACATTTCATTTACGGTTAAACCCGGCGAAGTGGTTGGCTTAGTAGGTGAGTCTGGCTCGGGGAAAACAACGGCTGGGCGGTCTATTTTGCGGCTTATTGAACCAACCTCGGGTGAGGTTAAGTTTAATGGTATTGATGTCACCAAGCTCAACAAAGCCCAAATGCGTGAATACCGTAAAGAAATGCAAATTATTTTCCAAGACCCCTTTGCCAGCTTGAACCCACGCATGACCGTTGGGGACATTATTGGTGAGGCTTTAGTGATTCACAAACTTGCCAAAGGTAAAGCCAAAGAAGAGCGCGTGGCAGATTTGCTCGAGCGCGTCGGGTTATCGGCATCACACATGCGCCGTTATCCTCATGAGTTTTCAGGTGGGCAGCGTCAGCGGATTGGCATTGCCCGTGCGCTTGCAGTTGATCCTAAATTTATTGTGGCAGATGAGCCTGTTTCAGCTCTTGATGTGTCCATTCAGGCACAGGTAGTCAACCTACTCCAAGACCTTAAAGAAGAACTTGGCCTAACCTTGCTGTTTATTGCGCACGATTTGGGTGTTGTGGAATATATTTCTGACCGCGTGATTGTGATGTATTTGGGCAAAGTAATGGAAATAGCGCCAGGGAAAGAGCTGTATTCTAATCCTGTGCATCCTTATACACAAGCGCTTTTGTCAGCAATTCCTATTCCAGACCCAACCCTAAAGCGCGAGCGGGTTATTTTGCAGGGTGATATTCCTAGCCCCATTAACCCACCATCTGGCTGTGTGTTTAGAACCCGTTGCCCAATTGCCATTGACGAGTGTGCCAAAGTTGAGCCGGTGCTCGAGGCTGTCGGCCCTGAACACTTCAAAGCTTGCATTCGCCGTCCTTAAATTACCTTACGCAAAGATAATTGCATCAGCTTGATAACCTAATAACTTATGTCATTGATACCAGAGGATATTAATGTCAAAAGATAATCGTCAGATGCAACAGCAGTCACCACAATCCAGCGAGCACATCACAGATAAACCCAAGTTAGACAAGCGTGACGTGCTCGCGCTTATTTTGGCAACCTACCGTGCAACGTTGCCGTATTTGTTGATCTTTATCATTGTCTTTGTCGTTGGTATTTGGCTTGTGACAGAGGTGTTTTTGCGCTAATTGCCTTAGCTGTTGATGTGTTAGCTGTTGATGTGTTTGAAGATACAGCACCCGAGGCATCATGTGAGGCTACAAACTACATTATTTGCGTCGCTCTGAATGGTTGTAAGAATTATCAACTGTGGCAGCTATATCTAAAAAATTGCTGCTGTAAACCTCAAGCCGTATCTAGAGCTTATTAAGATTGATGTGACAAAGTTTCCTACAACCGCTACAATGCTATAAATAAACACTCGGAGTATTGTGGCAATCATGAATAAAATCACATTTACACTTAATGGTCAGCGTAAAACCGCGCTACTTGAATCACCGGACACAACTGTGTTGCAATATTTGCGAGCTAGCGGTTGGGTTGGTACTAAAGAAGGCTGTGCTGAAGGTGACTGCGGCGCGTGTACAGTTGCTTTGATGGTGCAAAATGAGGCTGGCAAAGCCGAATACCAAGCTGTGAACAGCTGCCTCATGCCGCTGGGCGCTCTAGCTGGGCAAGAGATGATTACCGTCGAGGGAGTTTCCCCTGATGCCGACGTGCACGATGTTACTAGCCTCCACCCAGTCCAGCAAATGATGGTTGAGACAGGCGGGTCGCAGTGTGGCTACTGCACACCAGGGTTCATCATGAGTATGTTTGCTGCCTACTACCGTAATGGTGGAGGCGACGCTAGTGACCGCGACGTAGAAGGCAATTTGTGCCGCTGCACGGGGTACTTGCCTATTCGCAAGGCGCTTGCTGAGCTAGATGCGCCAACGGCAGACGATCCTTTTGTACACAAGCTCGAGCAACCCTCACTAACATCACAGCCAACCTTTTCACCAACCGATACAGGCTTTGTTTATCCAACAACACTCGCTGAGGTTTTTGAGGTGCTCGAGGCTCAACCAGATGCTGTCTTGATCGCTGGAGCAACCGATTTAGGTGTGGACATGAACGACGGACGCTTGAGCGCGCAAACGCTCATTTCGCTCGAGCACGTCACTGAACTCAAAGCCCTCGAGGTGTCTGAAGATGCTGTCACTATTGGTGCGGGGGTCACACTAAGTCAGCTCGAGCATCTGCACCTTTTTCCGGCGCTGTCCACCATGATTAGTTGGTTTGCCTCGAGGCAAATTCGTAACCGCGCCACAATTGGTGGGAACATCGCCACAGCCTCACCTATTGGTGATTTACCGCCAGTTCTCCTTGCCTATGATGCAATAATTACCATCGCTAGTAAAGATGGCACACGCGAGTTAGCCCTTAGCGACTTTTTTCAGGGCTACCGTCAAACAGCCCTTGAACCCGGTGACATCATCAACCAAGTGCGTATACCTAGGCAAAAGATACCTAAGAAAAAAACAGCTAATGCAAGTACCCGTTTAAGCCAATCTTACAAAGTGGGTAAACGCGGCACTGACGACATCAGCATTGTGGCGGC
>JBCCOX010000021.1:0-18060 GCA_039025155.1 Deinococcota bacterium
GACTTGCATGACACCATGATGGCCTTCCGGCAGAAATGGGGCGCAGGTCGGGCCATTGCTGCGCCCCAAATTGGCGTGATGAAGCGCCTTGTCTACATGCATATAGATACGCCCGTGGTTTTCATCAACCCGTATTTTGACAACCAAAGTGAGGCCGTCATGGACGTTTGGGACGACTGTATGAGCTTTCCCGAGTTGCTAGTGAAGGTGCGCCGTCATGCACGTTGCGACATCGTCTACCGTGATATGGACTGGCGCGAACAGCGGTTGAGCTTAGAAGGCGATTTGTCTGAACTGCTGCAGCATGAAGTGGATCATTTGGATGGTGTTTTGGCCGTCTCGAGGGCACTAGGACCAGATGCGTTTGCCCTGCGAAGTCAGCAACACTTTACCGATTATGACCGTTCAGGCCTGCCTCGAGCCAAGTGACCATGTCCTCAGCTAGCAGAATGTATGCATCAAAAACGTGTGTCTATGCTGCCTTGAGCCTATCGTAGCAACTTGAAAACAACTTCAAAATGACCTTAAAGGAGCAAAACGACGACAATGCAGCAACTCAATACAGCTCAGCTCAATGACTATCATCAAGCAATTCAAACAGCATATAGACACATTGATCCGGTGTTTTTGAATACGCCTCAGATAAGTTTTGATGCACTCAACGAGGTGGTGGGCGCAAATGTGCTGCTTAAAGTTGAAACCCTCAACCCAATTCGCTCGTTTAAGGGTCGCGGAACAAGCTATTTTATACATGAACATCAGCATGAAGCCAAGCTTGTGTGTGCCTCAGCGGGGAATTTTGGACAAGGTTTGGCCTATGCAGGGCGGCAGCAGGGTATGCAGATTGTTGTGTTCGCAGCGATGACAGCAAACCCACTGAAGCTCGAGCAAATGCGCCGTCTAGGAGCTGAAGTGAAACTTGTAGGAGACGACTTTGACGCTGCTAAAGACGCTGGCAAAGCCTACGCACGTGAGTACGGGTATCGCTATGTTGAAGACGGTAAAGAACCAGAGGTGACGGCTGGAGCAGGAACGTTGGGGCTCGAGCTAAGCCGCCATCCAGACCCTCTAGATACTGTTCTTGTCCCACTCGGTAATGGTGCCTTGCTTAATGGCATCGGCTTGTGGTTCAAAGCCAACGAGTTACCAACGAAGATTATTGGCGTGGTGGCTGCACAAGCGCCAGCGATGGATACGTCGTGGCGGGCAGGTGAGGTTGTGAGCGCTGATTCGGTAAGTACGATTGCAGATGGCATCGCCGTGCGTAAACCTGTGCCTGAGGCGCTCGAGCTCATGCAACTCAGTACAGACGACGTGTTGCAAGTTAGTGATGAAGACATCCTCAAAGCAATGAAACTGGCACAGCTTCATGCTGGGTTAGTGCTCGAGCCAGCCGGTGCTGCTGGCCTTGCCGCACTGCTAGCTTATCCAGATAGATTTGCAGGTCAGCGCATTGCCACACCGTTGTGTGGTAGCAACGTCACCGAAGCACAATTACAAGCTTGGTTTTAAACTTAGGTGATGTTTAGTCAGTTGTTAGCTTGGGACCAATCAGGGCTGCAAAGGCGTCAAAAGTTGCGTTTACTTTGGTCACATCGTTGTTAATGACGACATCTAACAGCAAGCCTGAAAACGTGCTGACAATCAAGTGGGCGGTGATAGCATCACACCCTGCAAAGCGGCTTTGCACAAATTGTAACCAGCCATTGAGGGTCTGCTGGGAAAACGAGAGATAAAGCTCATTGCCATTAAACGCTTGCACTTCCACCTCAAATAAAAGCTTGCTGAACGGCAAAAACGCATCTGAACTAAACCACTGCCAAAGGTGCTGCAGTTCTGCTTCTGCTGAGGTTTTAGGGGGTGGTGTTTGGGCAAGGGCCTCGAGCTGCTTGGTTTGGGCGAGCGCAAGCGCGTCTACAATCATCTGCTCTTTAGAACCAAAGTGGTAGATGAGCATACGGGCGTTAGTGTCGATAGCCTCTGCTAAAGGGCGAAGGCTCAGGTCGGCGAGGCTGTGCTCGAGCAAATATGCCAAAACCTGCTCGAGCAAGCCTTCTCGTATGCTTGGATCTGCGTCGCGTCCCATAACATTTCATCTTATAGCTTATGAGGCAGAAGCTCGAGCAGCATCACACATTTGTTGCACTATCAGCAAAAACAATTGCTGAACCTAGGTCATCTTACCGATGCCATAAACTAAGTTATGAACCTCCTTGTTATTGGCGGAACGCGGTTTGTTGGTCGGCATTTGGTCGAAGAAGCTCAGCAGCGCGGTCACGACATCACCTTGTTTAACCGGGGTAAGTCCAACGTAGACTTATTTCCCGATATTAGCCACATTCGCGGTGATCGGGACGTGCCCCGTGATTTAGCTCAGTTAAGCGCAGGTGCGTGGGATGCCGTCATCGACACCTGTGGGTATTTTCCACGGCAAGTACGTGAGGTGTTAGATGTCATTTCTACAGACGCCCACTATGTGTTCATTTCCAGCATCAGCGTCTACTCCCAGCAAACAGTGCCTCATCAAACTGAAGCTGCTGAACTTTTAGAGCTTGACCCAGATACGCCAGAAGAAGTGACTGGCGAAACTTATGGTGGCTTCAAAGTGCTTTGTGAGCGAGAGGCCCAAACCCAAGCTAAGTGCCTGATTGCGCGTCCCGGCGTGATTGTTGGTCCACATGACGCCAGCGACCGGTTTAGCTATTGGCCGTGGCGAGTTGCCAGTGGTGGGCAGGTGCTTGCCCCTAGAGGGGCCGAGCTCCCTTGCCAGTTTATTGATGCCCGCGACCTCGCTAGTTGGACCTTGGATATGCTCGCCAAAGGACAAACGGGTATTTACAACCTTGTGAACGCAGCAGATAGCATTACACTTGGAGATGTACTGACGACAAGCCAGCAGCTTAGCAATAGTGATGCCACAGTTACGTGGGTCGATGAAGCTTTTCTACAAACGCAGGAGGTCGCAGCTTGGTCAGAACTTCCTATGTGGATTCCGGGTGAGATGAGCAACTTCATGCGCATAAAAAATGACGCAGCGCAGGAGGTTGGTTTGATCACGCGACCTCTGGCAGATACAATTCGTGACCTGCTGACCTGGCGGGAAACATTGCCGGAGGATTATCAGATGTCAGCAGGTCTGAGTGAGGCGCGTGAGCAGGAGCTTTTAGCAGCGTGGAACAGTCGTGACTAAGGTTGTGAGTAGACGTTGCATCCTCAGTTTAAGGTTGTCTGAGTTAGTTGTAGTTTGATGATGCTTGAGAAGGGCTCGAGCCACACGCGAACATCATTCTAAAAGTAGCGTTACTCAAGGCTGTAGCGGGAAATCTGTTGGGTCAGATCACCACCAATTAGCAGCGTGCCGTCGTATTCTGTCACAGAGCTAGTTTCAGGAACGCGGTTGCCTGTGGGGTCGAAGTAAGCATCTATAACCTCGCCAGTAGCACTTATATTCAAGATAATGCCGTAACGTTCTTGTTCAGGTTGAAGCCACATGGGTAGTGAAAATACAAGCTTTTTAAGCCATGGATGCGGGTGAATAGTGTCCATAGCAGCATTGCGGCGAGTAGAAAAACCTAGCCAAAAACTGCCGTCTGCCCGGCGGCTAATGCCATTAGCAAAGCCGGGTAGGTTCTCCATAAACATCTCTGTCTGACCTGCTCGTTCCCCAGTGAGCCAGTGACGGCGAATCTGGTATCTACCTGTATCTACCAAGAGTACAAAGCTGTCATCTGCCGACACAGCCACGCCGTTGCTAAAATAACCCCCTTCAATGAGCGTTGTCACGGTTTGCGTGTTGGGGTCGTAACGATAAAGTCCCCCAACAGGTTTTTGTTCCATGATGATCTGACGAGCGCTGGTTAAGCTAAACGTTAAGGTTGAAGTGCTGTTTGAAAAATAAATCATGCCGTCAGATGCAATATCAACGTCGTTGGGAAGCAATAAGGGCCTGCCATATTCGTCGTGAGTAGCAAGTGTAGTAATGTTGCCTGCTTGATCAACGCTGATGAGGCCGCGCGCTTGGTCACAGGCAATTAAGTTACCTGCTGCGTCAATGTGCAACCCAGTGACCCACGAGCCGGTGTCACTAAACACACTCACCTCACCGTCGGGCGTTAATTTGAGGATGGCACCATTTTCAAAGTTGCCGTCATGAACGCCTGCGTAGATATTGCCTTGTGCGTCCACAGCAATGTCTTCGGGACCGTACCAACCTGCAAGCTCGAGCCAATCTGCATCTTGCAAACGGGTGTTTTCTTCTAAGATACCCGTGAGCGATGGTGGTTCTGGCGGCGTCCAGGCAAGTGGCTCGAGGCTCGAGCGGCTAACACCAATACCGAGTGCAATGGCAACTCCGCCGAGTAAAACGCCAATGCTGATTAAAAAATATTTCATGGACGTGCTCCTTAATAGAATGTGCCTACGTGTACATTGAATAGGCTTAAGAAGCCACTCTAAATGTTAAAGTTAACTTGAAGTCAAGGAGTGTGGACCTTCATGAAGATTGGCGAACTGGCAAAACAAACGCAAACACCCTCATCCACCTTGCGGTACTACGAACAAATTGGTTTATTGCCACAGGCGGAACGCCAGCATGGGCAGCGCGTTTATGATCCTAGCGTTGTGGAACGCATTAAATTTATCAATGAAGCTAAAAATACCGGGTTTCGGCTCGACGAAATTCAGCACTTTTTGGACGATACTAGCAACAATGAGGTTTGGCACGCTAACGTCACCCAGAAACTTGCCGAGCTAGACGCTACGATTGAACGTTATCAGACCATGCGGAAAGTGTTGCAGAACGCACTGGAAGAAAAGTGTCTCGAGCGCTTTGCGGGTATGCTGAGCTAGTTGGAGATATTCCCCACAGTGTTTAGCCAAGCCTCCGCCATCACCTGATGGCCGGCTGGCGTAGGGTGAACGCCATCTCGGGCCCAGTAGTCTGCAGGTGCGCGTTCACAGGCATCATCAAACGCAGCTTGAAAGGGTACAAAGGTTGCGTTTATATCGCTCGCAAGTTGTTTAACCAGGGCACGGCGCGTGTCCATGTCAGTGTGCCAGTTGTCAGTAACCACCCCACAAGGCAGTAAAAACGGTTCGCAAATGACCAAGCGCACATTGGGCAACGACGCTTGGGTGAGGTCGATGAGCATTCGGTAGACGGTATCAAAGCGGTCTGGCTCCACGCCATTTTGTGTACTAAACTCGTGCCATAGGTCGTTGACCCCAATCAAAATACTGATAATGTCAGGTGCTAAGTTGATGGCATCTCGCTTCCAACGTGCGTACAAATCCACCACCCGGTGTCCGCTGATGCCACGATTGATGACGGTCAGACCAAGTTCAGGCTGGTTGTGCAGTAACTTAGCAGTAATTAAATTGACATAGCCCGAGCCTAAACTCGCTGGCTGGTTAGGCGTATCAATATCAGTTGAGCGGTTAGCATCCGTAATGGAATCGCCTTGGAACAAAAGCCGTAGTGAAGTCATGGGAGCATCCTTCAAATTTTAAGATGATTGCAAGCGTTGTCGATCTTGTTTGAGGCGTTTGACAAGTCTACCTTTGTCGATAGCTTGTACGCTAGATGCTTGCTCAATGGCGTGGACTGCGGCTGTAGCTGTGCTCTGCCCCAAAATCATAAAGACAGGTTCCATGCGCATGGACCCGTAAGCAATGTGCGAACTGGACACGCACACAGGCACCAGCAAGTTAGTGCAGTCGCTGGCTTTGGGCGTTAAGCTACCGTAATCAATTTGATAAGGCCGGTCGGGTCTAGCGAACACATCCCCTTCGTTTTGTACGGTGCCGTGTTCAGTGACATAACGCTGAGTGTTGTGTGAATCTAGCGTATAAGAGCCCATGCCGACAGGCGTATCAATGTTAGTGCGACCAAGCACGTCACGTTCGGTCATGACAAATTCACCAATCATGCGGCGGGCTTCGCGGATGTAAAGCTGGTGCGGCCAGTGATCGTTGTCCGTAAATTCATCTGCGGGTAGGCCCCATTGAGACATTTCATCACGTACCCAGGTTGGCACACGGTCATCCGTTGTTAAAAAGTACATCAATCCTTGTTGGTAGCGTTTGTGATTGTTGATGATGGACTCGCGTTCGCGGTAGCTGCTCTCAGGATAGCCGTAGTTTTGCCCAATGTAGTCAGTGCTTACCGGACCGTGGTTGTTGGTGTCTGTCTTTGAGTTGGGAATGGGGTCAAACTTCTCAAAGTAGTCGCGTCGTCCGGTTGCAAACACACGTGCAAGAAGTTCATACTCTTGTGGGCTGTAACCGTCTGGCTTGGCAAAGGGCACGCGGTTGTCTGGGTGCTTGCTGAGGCACATCCGGTAACAATACGCTTGAATGCGCATGTCACCATGACCGCGTGGGGCAGGGGCATCTGCTGAAATGCCGGGTAAGAGGCCGCTGGCTGGCTCGCCAGGAATGACGTAGGGGTCGATGGCGTTTCTAAAAAAGTGCTCATGGTGTAGCACCCCTACTTGGGAACCGTTCCAGGTTTCGTTGTAGACGCTGTTTGCTTCGCGCCCGACGTGGTAACTTACACCAGTTTCGGCCATCAGGTCGCCTTCATAGGTCGCATCAATAAACACCTTGGCACTAAATTGTTTGCCTGAAAGTGTATTGATGTGGTGAATGTTGGTACCAGTTTTACTGACACCATCAGGGCGGGTCAGCCATTCATCTTTGTAAACGGTGATGGCGTGTTCTTGAATCAGTGTGTCGAAGATGCCCTCAGCAATGTGGGGTTCAAACACCCACATGGAGCCACTATCGTGGTCCATAGCCGCAACCTTTTTGCCCCAGACTTTTTGCCCGGTATTGCCGTAGCTCTCTTGCGCTTGCCAACGCCACGCGCTGGCGTCTTGGTAGTGTTCGTAAACGCGCTCGTAAAAAAGCCTAGCTAAGCCGCCGATGGCTTCGGTTTTGCCAGTATCGCTAAAGCCAAGGCCGCTCGAGCTCATCCCGCCCAAGTGTTTATCCGGGCAGACAATCACCACTTGCTTGTTCATGCGGGCAACTTGCACCGCAGCCATCACGGCGGAAGCAGTACCGCCATAAACCAAAACATCAGTTTCAATCATGGTGTTTGTCTTTCGTATTTAGCACTACGTTAATCATCTAAACAAACCTCACGGTAAAATCATGGGCGAGGTCGTAAAAGTTATCTACAACGATGTCGTAAGCGTCGTCAGCGGGTTTGGTGATGGTGCGTTCGGGACCGTACTCGAGCGGCCTGTACACAAAGGCTGTTTTAAGGCCGTTGCTTCTAGCAGCTTGTAAATCATTTTCATGTGCTGCCACCATCATCACTTGTTCAGGGCTTAAATCCAGTAACCGTGCAGCAGTCAAATATGCTTCTGGTTGGGGTTTGTAGTGCTTCGCAAGTTCAGCAGACAATACGCAGTCCCACGGCAAACCCGCATGTTTTGCCATGTTGGTCAGCAGTGCCACATGACCGTTCGACAAACTGGCGATGACGGCGTGGGCTTTGAGTTGGTGTAAACCACCAATCGAATCTGGCCAAGGCAGAAGTCTGTGCCAAACACGGTTGAGGTGGGCTTTTTGAATGTTGCCTAGCTCGAGCCCAACCTCAGCGAGTAGCCTCTCCAAAATCTCACGGTTGAGCGTGTCAAGGTTCACCCACGGACGCGCACCGCTCCTCACCTGCTCCATCGCAGGTTGATAACCTGCTCGCCACGCATCTGCAAACGCTGCCCAGTCAATCTGCCAACTGTGCTTTTGGTTAAGCCGTTCACCTTCGCGGATGATGCTCCCGCGCCAGTCTACGACAGTGCCAAAAACGTCAAAAAGAAGCGCGCGGATGGGTTGGGTCATGGCTGTTGAACTCCTTTGCGTTGGAGATTGTGTTGAGAGGCTTGACAATGGAAAGCTGACATAATCAGCATCGAAAAGGTCTGATGAGATGAATCAAGGTCATCGTTGATGTTGAGATGACTTGGGGACGTGAGCTGAATTAGCTCGAGGCTCTCATACCATCATCCCAATACTTCAGGATGCCTCAATCTTTAATTGATTCCCTTGTTCATCTAGAGCGCTTACTACGTGCGTGTTGACATCAAACCGAATCAACACCGTCAAGTTGGGTTCGTTTGCAGTAAGTACGTAGGCAGGATTTCCGTTGAGGCTGCCTTGTCTGTAGACTTCTGTCATCGTACCGCCCACTGCGACTGCAAAGTTGTATGTGCCTGCATAGGGGATGACCGTAGCGAGGCCGTAGATGCCGTCACCAAGATGTTTGAACCTCGAGAACGGGTCCATACTTTCACCGGGAATGCCACCCAACATTTGCTGCAACGACCCAATCAACATCACAGGTTCAGCAACTTGTCGTGTGGGGTTGTGAGCATCGGTTTTGATAGGTTGATGGTACTCACTGAGCCAAACAGGGTCTGCTTGTTGCCAAGCGTGCCCAATGGCATGTTCTTGGCTAAATCCCCAAGGGCACGCTTCGGAGGCTTGGTTGGCATGGTAGACGTGCATCGAGGTCTTTTGCCCGTGATAATCGTTGCGGGTAACAGGAAATTCAGCGAGCAAGCGGCGGGCGGGATATTGGAAAAACCCTACGGGGTCGTGTAGCTCGAGCCAGCGATACGCATAATTGACAAAATTATTGCGTGCCTCTTCATCTTGATGAGCCAGCCAAGAAATGTCATCCCAACCCCAGCGCCCGTCACGAATGCGTTTTGACATATCGTGCCAGTCTTCTGGGGGCACTGACCACCCACCCCAGTTGTCCACTTCCATAATGTAGGGGAGAGATTCACAGGCCCAACCACTTGGACTGATACCACCGAGGTTGGCACCTTTGTATTGCAACACCAAACGGTAAGGACTGTCCGCGAGGTTGCGCGCCGACATAGGGCGGGAGTGAAAGTCGAACAGCAGATGACCATCTAAGACAATGCCGTGAGTGTGGGCATCTAACAAAACTATGCCACGGCGGGCGTGCTGTTTGGCGTAGCTGCGAACGCGCCCTAGCAACCCCGCAAACAACCTATAATTTTCATCTTTGGCAGCATACAAATGCGGTTGCCCCAGGTGAATAGCTTCGTAGCCAGCATCAATATAACGGCAGCAGCGGTAGTAAAACCAACGGCGCGTTTCGGGCAAGGTAAAGTCGGGGACTTGGCAACCTTCGCCAAATTTGCTCCAATGGTAGGCTCGAGCAAAGTCAGCCTCGAACATGTCTTCATAACGAAAATTGCGCGTTTCTACGTCCTCACTTAGGTCTTCAAAAACCCAAGTGGGGATAGCGATGTCGTTAACGCCGGGGTAAACAGCCTCAAACACACCTGCTTGGCAGATGATGTGCGGGGCGTGGGCGTGTAAGCGCTCAGTAAACGCACGCGCCTCGGCAAAGTGCTGGTCATCATCTGGGGTGAGTTGCCAAACATAAGCTGCACGACCTAAAAAGCAGGCTTCTAGCTCGGTTAACATCCGCAAATCATCGTCTGGAAAAGCTGTACCCAGCGCGTTGTTGTAGGTGACTGCACGACTCAAGTAAGCACATAGCATCTCAAATGAAATGCTGCCGTGGAACTCAAACAGCTCAGGGTGGGTAGAGGGTGCAACGGGTGCCATCTAGTTCCACCTGTCGCTTAGAAATTTGATTTTTTTAAACTGATGAACCTCGCCGCCAGCTTCATGTCCACTGAACGCGTAGGTGTGAATCTCTTTGGGACCGTCAATGTGATTAAACGCAGCGTACACGCCGGATGGTGGGCAGATCATGTCCATAAGGCCGGTGCTGTAGTAGGCATACGCCTTAGAGCGCTTGGCAAAGCAAATGCCATCCACATACGAAAGTGTCTTAAATACGGTATCAACCTGATCGCGTTGAGTTTGCAAATAGGTGCTAATTTCGTTGTAAGGAACTTGCCCAGTAAGGCCGACAACCCGCTTAAAGTCACACAGCCCAGGAACGTCTGCAACACAGACGGACACGTCTTCTGGCATGAGTCCGCTAGCAGCAATAGCAAGCGCGCCCCCTTGACTTACCCCAACAGCAGCAATACGCGTTGTGTCTACGAGAGGGTGCGTCTTGACGGCTTCAATAGCCCTAGCGGCATCCGTATACAAGCGCCGGTAATAGTAGTGTTGAGGGTCGGTGATACCCTGCGTAAAAAACCCCAACGCTTGGGACTCTGACCGTTCTGGGTAGTCTGCCGTGTCTCCTGGAGACGACCCGCTACCACCTTGCCCGCGGTTATCCATGACCATATACGCAAACCCCGCCGCCACCCACTTGAGCCAACTGTAGGGATAGCCGCGCCCGCCCCCGTAGCCGATGTACTCGACTACCGCCGGAAGAGGCTTGCTGGCATGTGCAGGCAACATAAACCACGCTTTGATCGGCTGCCCGCTGTAGCCATTAAACTGCATATCAAACACATCAACCAGTTTGGTGCCAGCATCAAAAGGTTCAAATTGAGTATTGATGGGATGTGTACGGGCGTCTGCAAGGGTGTTCTCCCAAAAGGTATCAAAGTTGGGTTGTTCGGGGCTGGGTGGGCGGTAGGTCTCGAGCGCCTCTAACGGCATATCAAAAAAAGGCACGGACTTCCTCTCTTACGGATGATGTGGACGTGGTTATGGGATGACTCGTAGTGTGTAGAACTTGCTAGGTTTTGGTTAAGGATAATCTCTTACCAGCGTGATGTTGTGACATGACGATGACTCGTTTAAAGTATTAATGACATCAGATAAGCCTCGAGAACAACGTCAATATCCAATCAACTTAAGCATATCCATGCATCGACAAATGATGCCTTAGACAAATGATGTCTTGTCAACCTCAGCCTTTAACACTTCCTGCGGCTAAACCGGATACTAGGTAGCGCTGCAAAACTGAAAATACAACCAAAATTGGCACGATGTTTACAAGTGATGCCGCCGCAATTAACCTAAAATTGGACTCATCTGGCCCGATGAGGTTGTAGGTGCCCACCGTGAGCGGATAGTAGTTGGGGTTGCGCAACATAACAGAGGCGAGCTGGAACTCGTTCCAACCCTGAATAAAGTTGAGGATGGCAAAGGCGGCGAGCCCGGGAATAATCGTGGGTGCAACAATTTGAAACAAAATGCGAAGCCGACTAGCTCCGTCGATGGCAGCAGACTCATCTAATTCGCGAGGGACGCTATCTACGTAACTTTTCAAAAACCAAATGGCAAATGGAATGGCGATGGCTCCGTAAATAAGTGTGATGCCAAACCTCGAGTCGTAAAGCCCAAGTGTTTGCGACAGTAAATACAAGGGAATAAGTCGCACCAAGCCCGGTAAAAGTTGTACGGTTAAAATCAAGATGAGCAGCGTATTTTTGCCCCTAAATTGATAACGCGATAACCCGTAAGCGGCAATGAGCGCAAAAAACAGTGTAATGAGCAAACTGCCCACCGCGTAAATAACGCTGTTGAGCATGTAAGCTGGAATGGGCGTAGTGCTAAAAATTTCTCGGTAGACATCGATCTGAACCTCACTGGGAATGAGTTTGAGCGGCGCGCGGTAAATTTCCCAGTTGGGCTTGAGAGATGCCGATAAAAGCCAAATAACAGGGTAAACAAATACCAAAGATGCACCAATGGCGAGTAAATGGGTAAGGGTAAAACTTGTCCACCTAGCCACCCGAAAGCGCCGTCTAGGTTGCTCGACAGCGGGTTGAGATTGACGGGACGCGAGGGCCATTAGGAGGCGTCCTTTTGTAGTAAAAACATACGCATATAAGTTAGGGCAAATACCGAAATAATCACAAACAGAATCACGCCGAGTGCGGCTGAACGCCCTAAAAAGCCGGGACTAAATGGGGTAAACGCTAGTTCGTACATGCGGTAGCCAAGCGTCGACGTGGCCCGGCCAGGTCCGCCTTGGGTAAGCACCAAAATAGTTTCCATCACTTGAAAGGTGGCAATGGAAATGTAGATGAGGTTAAGCCCGGCTATGGTTTTAAGCATGGGAAGTTTGATGCGAATGAGTTTTTGCCAGGCGTTGGCACCGTCTACGGTGGCTGCCTCGAGCACATCTTTGGGTAAGGTCTGCAAGCCGCCCAACATAAACACCATCGTAAAAGCAACACTACGCCATACGTTTACAAAAATTACCGATACCCGCGCTGTGATTGGGTCCGAGAACCAGGCCACGGTGGGTAAATTAAGTGCGTTCAACATGGCGTTGATAGCACCCGCGTTACTTTCGTGTAAGAGCAAACGCCACATAAGACCGATGATGACGCTCGAGATCACCCACGGTGTGAGCGCAGCCAGCCGGTAGGCTAGCCTGCCAATAAGGTTTTGATTGAGCAAAAGTGCTAATCCAAACCCGCATAAAAACTGTAGCGGCACCGAAAACGCCACAAAAATGACGGTAAAGCCAATCACCTCGCGGGTTTGCGGGTCGCGGGCAAGGTCGGTAAAATTCCTGAGGCCCACAAAGTTGGCGTCGTTAATGGTGGCAATTTGCATGTCGGTAAGCGCAAAATAAAACTGCGAAAAAAGCGGATACAGCCCGATGATGCCGTAGAGCACTAAACCCGGCAAAATAAACGCCCAAGGACTGCTCACAAAGCGCTCGAGCGGGTTGCGTTGCGGTTTACTGTGGACACCGTTTCTGGTCGCACTCATGTGATTCATAAATCTTGTCCTGTTCGGGAGTTATTAGAAGGGATTTAGATGCTGAACGGTGGCCTCAGGACAGTATCAATGATATTTGCTTCAGTGATAGTGACCTCAAAGTAATATCATCTCGATGCTGATTGTCCATGTCTTGATGGCCAAGCTTCATTTGCAGGAGTTAAGTCTTACTTTTGTGAGCTGAACACGTTATGATGCTGATTTGACATTAGTAAATTCAATATCCACGTGTGATGTGCGTTCTTAGTAATGCTGAACGCACATCACATCAAATAAATTTAAAAACGTTGTCTCTACGAACCTTATATCTAAGAACCTTGCTGTGTTTCGTACTCGAGCATGACCTCAGCTTCAGCAGTGGCGATGGCCTCATCTAAACTGGCTTGCCCACTAGCCACGCTAATGAGCGCATTTTCAATGGAGGCTCTGACCGATCCCATGATGGGCTCGAGGGGCACTACAATGCCATCTTCTAGCGCTTGTAATGTTACTTGCGCAAATTCGTCGTTTTCATAGAAGGGGTCTTCGGCAATAATTGCTGGACGGGTGGGAATCCATGCACCGGCCCGGCAGGTGTCACGTTGCGCGCGTGTCCCAGTTGCATGCAGGGTAAATGCGGCAGCAGCAGCTTCTCTAGCTAGGTCGCCTGTTGCAACGGGTGAAATAACCCAACCACCCGCAACATATTGACCGCGTTCAGCATCATCTGGATAGGGAAGGGGTACAGCTTTCCACTTGGCGTATTCGTCTGGTGGGAGGTTGGGCTCGAGCTCACGCACATGGTAGTTCGAGTTACCAGAAAAACTGTAAACACTACCCGCAAACACATCTGGCAAAAGCTGGGATTGGTTAGACGAAATGGTTGCTTGGGGCATGAGGTCGCGCTCAATTAAGTCGAGGTAGAACCCAAACATGGTTTTCCAGTGTTCAACATTGTCACCTTGTAGCATAATAGGCACACCGTCATCGTCAAACCAGGTGCCGCCGATGGCTTGGTAAAGCCCGGTATTCATCTGCATCCAGCCCACTAACGGATAAGCTACCCCATAAGCCCGAGGGTCTTGCTCACGAATTGCCTCGGCGATGGCGGTAACGTCTGACCAGGTGGTGGGTGGGTTGGGAATCATCTCGCTGTTGTAATAGTAAAGCGGCGTGTCGGTGTTGTGCCATAAGCCAGAAAGTTCGCCGCTAACACCGCGCAAACTGTTGACCGACCAGTCAAAAAAGTTGGCGTCCTCACCTTCCAGATAGGGCTCTAAGCTGATGAGCTGCCCGGCCGTCACGTGATTTGAGTACACCGAGTGATTGACCCAAGCTGCGTCGATATTACCCGCGTCCATCTCTTGACTTACGGTCACCGGGTTACCATCGCCGACGATTTCTTCAACTTGAATGCCCTCGCTGGCGTAGCGGTCGTTGAAGGACTCAAGCACACTGTTAAAGGCGATCTGGCGGCTTGGGCGGCGGTCGCGGGTGCTCGCCCAAGAGGGGGTTAAGTAGCGCACGGTAATGGGTCCGTCCGACTGGGCCTTGGCAAAGTCGATGAGGTTATCTGCGAGCAACACGCCACCACCTACGGCGGCAATGCGCTTCAGAAAAGCTCTGCGGGTGAAGGCTGGTTTACGAGTTGTGGGTTTACGGGTTATGGGTTTACGGGTCATGAGTCACTCCTTTCAAATGAGTCACGTTGAGCTGACTTGGGGCTGCTAGAGGTGGGTGAGGTTGTAGGGGAGATGTCCGAATTAAACGGTGAAAAAAAGCGACTTTGTAAATCGTGCCCACCGTGATGAAGGATCTCAATAGGTAAGCGCTCGTGATGAGGAGATTTATCTGGTGCCTGCAGGCGGGCGAGCAGGGTCTCGGCAGCACGTTTGCCCAGCGCTTCACCGGGTTGCATAGCGATGGCGATATGAAAGGGGCTGTAATCGGCAGGGTGTTTATGGCCAAACGAGGTCACTTCCATACGTAGGTTGTAGTCGCTGTCACCGTCTCCGTTTGCAGCTAGGTGCGCGCGTTCGCTGCTAATCAGCATGAGGTCGTAGGCCAGGCGGGCGGCCACATCGTGGTTAATGGCAACGAGGGCGGTGACTCTAGTTTCTTCGAGCTTGTCGAGCAAGCGTTGGGTGAGGTGGGTTTGGCTGCGGCTTTGCTCGAGCGGTAAATAATCTGCGTACAGATCGAGCCACACGTTGTCTTCATTCACAACAAGGTCGCGGTTGTGGAGGGCGTTGGCAAAGCCTTGCAAGCGGTTGCGCGAGGAGCTGACATCCGGCTCGCTGTAATTGACAAATGCAACGCGCGTATGTCCACGCTGTAGCAAAATCTCAGTGAGGTGGTAGGACGTAAGTTTATCGTCGAAGGTAACTATGTCGGCGTTAATACCTGTTAAGTAACGGTCAACCATCACTAGCGGTAGTCCCCGCTGGCTAAGTTGGGCGTAAAAACTAGCGTCGCCCTCACCCTTGGGGTAAACGATGAGCCCATCAATGCGGCTCGAGAGCTCATCGAGCTCATAGGTGCTCGTTCGGTGCGAGGTGTGGTAGTGCGCTAAAACATTAAGGTTGACCCGCGCTTGCGAGGCTACCTTGGCAATGCCCATTTGAATGCTGTGGTGATATGGGTGAGTAAGTCCACCGGCCAAAAATCCCAGTGTCGGTGTACGTGTCGGTTGAGCGTGTTTAGCCAACACAAAAGTACCCCGCCCTTGTTGGCGCTCGACGAGCGTATCCTTCTCCAATAAGTCTATGGCTTTGACAACAGTGATTCGACTTACATGATGTATATCTGCCAGTTTACGTTCAGCTGGTAGGGCGTCGCCGGGCGCTAATTCTCCACGCGCAATAGAGGTCTTAAGGATGCTGTAAAGCTGGTAGTACAACGGCATTGGATTTTGAGGATCAATCTGCATGGCAAACTCCGCTTGCTTAATTGACTACGGTCATGACGCTGCGTATTTGACTGAGGTCGTGACGCGTGAGGGCATCATTCGCAGAAACGATACGGTTAAGGTGTGGCTATATGGACATATCCAATTTAAGTTGTGCCTACAGAAACGACTAGGGGGTTAGCTTACAATTCACTAGTTCTTTAATTATTTGATACCGTCAGGAGCGTTATGAAGCACGAGCAGCGGTTTACTCTGCGCAATCTCCGCCTCAAACTCAAGCTCATTCAAAACCGTATTTATCGCCAGAAACAAGTTATAAAGAAGTTTGACTATCAACCTTTAGCTGGACTGAGAGTAGATCTGCCAACCGGTGATGAAGGCTGGCAAACCTTAATACCCCCTTGTTACTGGGCAGACTGGCAAACAGATGTTGCACTGCGGACAAGGTTTAGCTTGCCAGCAAGTTGGTCTGACCTAGTTAGCTCTCGCGTTGCCGCTCATCTTGCGTTTGTGATGCCCTTTGACAATCCCAAAGATTTTAATCACCCAGAAGCAATGGTCCACCTAGACGGTCAGCGGCTGGCAGCCTGCGACCGACAGCATCATGAGGTGAAGTTGCCAGACAGCGTGCTGGACGGGCAAGAACATTTGCTCGAGCTACGTGGCTGGACCGGCCTAGGTGACTGGAAAGGTGTGCGCCCCGGTAGTTTGCCACTCTTACCGCGCGCTGCGTTTGTAGTTATTGATGAACCCACCCAGCAGCTTTATGACGTGGCGCGGCTTGGGCTCGAGCTAGCTACCAACCTCACAGATGACACACCCGTTAGAGATTTACTGCTGAATGCTATCCTTGACAACCTCACCCAACTGGATACCCGCGAACCCATCTGCAACTGTTTTTATGCAGATGTTGTGCAGGTATTACCCAGCTTGCAAGAGGCGATTCAAACTTGCGGGGCATCACTTAACGCAGAACTTATTGCCATTGGTCACGCACATATTGACGTGGCCTGGCTCTGGACAGTTGCCCAAACCCGGCGCAAAGCCGCGCGCTCGTTTAGTAACGCTCTCGCACTTATGAAGCAACATCCAAGCTTCTACTTTTCACAGTCACAACCGCAACTTTACCAGTACGTTCAAGAAGATGATCCTGAGTTGTTTAGCCAGATTAAAACCCGCATTGACGAAGGGCGTTGGGAAGTTTTAAGTACAGCCTGGGTGGAAATGGACTGCAACCTAACGGGTGCTGAAGCGCTTATTCGCCAGTGTGTTTTGGGTGAGCAGTACATCAAAGATAACTTAGGTGAGGCGACCAAAGTTATGTGGCTACCTGATTGTTTTGGTTTTCCTGCCAGCTTGCCGCAGATTTTTAAGGGCGTAGGTATGAAGGCGTTCATCACCAGCAAATTATCTTGGAATCAATACAACGACTTCCCGTATGACAGTTTTTGGTGGCAAGGCATTGACGGTAGCCGCATCTTGGCGCACTTCATTAGCACGCCAGAGATAAGCCCTCTCATTGGTCCTAAAGCAACCTATAACGGTATTTTGGACGCGCAGCAAACACTTGGCACATGGCGTGCGTATAAACAAAAAGCAGAGAATCAAATTTTACTCACCGCTTACGGTTACGGTGACGGCGGCGGGGGACCCACTCGAGAGATGGTCGTTAACGCGGAGCAACTGGCGAATTATCCAGCCTCACCCAAGGTAAAGATGGACACGGTCAAAACCTTTGTGGAGAAGTTGCAACTGAACGCCGCAAATTTCCCTACGTGGCAAGGTGAGCTTTACTTTGAATTGCACCGGGGTACGTATACCTCGCAAGCGCGCATAAAACGCAATACCCGCAAGGCGGAGCAAGCGCTGCACGAGTTGGAGTTTCTAGCAAGTTACGCCAGCCTCTATGGTGCAACGTATCCCCATGAAGCTCTCACCAGCATTTGGCAACGGCTTTGTTTGCAGCACTTTCACGATATTTTGCCGGGGTCATCTATTGCGCAGGTTTACCGCGATTCTGAAGCAGATTTTGTGTACATTTTTGCTGAGGTTGAGCGGTTACGGCACATTGCCATCGAGCAACTTATGCAGCACGCCAACGCAGATGTCGTCCTCATTAACAGTAGTCCGTTTGATAGGCAGCAAGTTGTTGAAGTGGACATGTCCATAGATGAGGTGTTGGTGGATGGTGACGGGAACGCGCTTGTACAGCAGCCTCTGATGGATGACTCAGCCCAGCTCGTGTTGGTAAATCTTCCTGCGTACAGTCTCAGTTTGTTCTCGAGAAAAGCTAAATCATCATCTGAGGGTTCAATGTCTGAGCTTCCCAACCTTGATGACTCCGTTCGAGTGTCGGTAGAAGCTGATAGTTACGTCCTCGAGAACAGCCTCATCTGTGCCATCATCAACCCCCTAGGTGAAGTAACCTCACTATTTGATAAACGCTTAAACCGCGAGATGTTATCAGCAGCAGGCAATCACTTCCAAGTCTTTGAAGACCGCAGCGAGCCCTTTGA